>NZ_HF991871.1:84797-134210 GCF_000432355.1 Eubacterium sp. CAG:161 | reverse complement strand
GTGGTCATAAGGTAACGGTTATAGAGCACGAAAACAAGCCGGGAAAGAAAATAAACGTAACCGGTAATGGAAAATGTAACATTACAAACAGTGCTCTTACACCGGATAAATATTATGGCAATAAAGATTTTATAAACAACGTAATAGAAAGATTTAATTATAAAGATGCTCTTAATTTTTTTGAAAATATGGGAGTTTATTGTTATGAAAAAAACGGCTTTTATTATCCTTTAAGTAATCAGGCTGTTACGATTACTAATGCACTTTACAATGAAGCATTGTCTTTAGGGGTTACAATAAAAACAAATAATAATGTGAAAAGTGTAACAAAAAAAGATGATGGCTTTGTACTGGATATAGGAATTGATTTATTTTGTGACAAATTAATAATTGCAACAGGGGGAATGGCGGCACCTAAAACAGGTAGTGACGGTAGCGGATATGAATTAGCAAAAGCCTTAGGTCACACCATTGTTAAGCCTTGTCCTGCACTTACAGCCTTAGTATGTGATGAAAAGTTAAAAAAGGCATCAGGTGTAAGGGTGAAGGCAAAGGTACAAATTAAAGATAAAAACATAAAGGATTTAGGGGAACTTCAGGTTACAGACTATGGAATATCCGGTATTCCGGTATTTAATATAAGCAGGAGTGTTAATGAGAAAGAAAATGTAATTATTGATTTTGCTCCTGATTATACATATGACGAAGTGAAAATATTATTGGAAAAAATCCTTAAAAGAAGAGATAAAATGCCGGTATTAACGGCACTTAACGGATTGTTTAACGAAAAGCTGGCAGCTGTATTTCTTAAGGAAATAAAACTGCAAAGTAATGTTAAATGTACTGATGTTATAGATAAAATTACTATGTTATGTGATACTATAAAGTCCTTTGAAGTTACCGTAAAGCGAAAAAAAGGATTTGATTTTTCTCAGGTAACATCAGGAGGGGTTAATACTTCTGAAATTAATAGAGATACAATGGAATCCCTTATTTGTCCTAATCTTTATTTTGCAGGAGAAATAATTGATGTTGACGGAAGATGCGGTGGTTATAATCTTCAGTTTGCCTGGAGTAGCGGATATATAGCAGGAGAAAGTATAAGTAAATGAAGTTTTTAAAGGTTTCAAATATAAAGTTGAGTATAGATGAAAAGGAACAGAAGGCATTTGAAAAAGCTATAAAAATAGCAGGAATACATAGTGACGACGTAATAGAAAAAAAGATATTAAAATATTCCATTGATGCCAGAAAAAAGCCGGAAATCAACAAGATTTATACGGTTTTATTTAAGGTAGAAAACTATAATAAAACAAGAAAAAACGTTACGGTGACAGATAAGGAAAAAAAGTATGATTTTGCTCCCACAGGAACCTGCTCCATAAACAAAAGACCGATAATTGTGGGATTTGGGCCGGCAGGAATGTTTTGCGGATATATGCTGGCAAAGTATGGTTACAAGCCTATAATTATTGAGCGTGGAAGCAGAGTGGATGAGCGCATTAAAAAAGTAAATGCTTTCTGGAATGGTGAAAAACTGGATACTTCCTGTAATGTGCAGTTTGGAGAAGGTGGCGCAGGAACTTTTTCAGATGGAAAGCTTAACACAGGTATTAAAGATAAAGAAAACAGAATCGGTTTTGTATTAAATACCTTTGTTAAATTTGGCGCTAATCCTAAAATTGAATATGATGCAAAACCACATATTGGAACGGATGTTTTAAGCGAAGTTGTAAAAAATATGCGTCATGCCATTGAAGATATGGGAGGAACCTTTTATTTTGACACTACAGTTAGTGAAATCCTGTTAAAAAATGGCAGGGTTAATGGGCTTAAATTGTCAAATGAAGAAGTAATTGATACGGATATTTGTTTATTGGCAATAGGACATAGTGCCAGAGATACTTTTGAGATGCTTAACAGACTAAACATCCCTATGGAAGGAAAGCCTTTTGCCATGGGAGTAAGGGTTGAACATCCCCAGAAAATGATAAATAAAAGCCAGTATGACTTTGAAGACAATAGGTTAGGAGCTGCAAATTATAAGCTTACTTACAAAACAAAAAAAGACCGTGGAGTATATTCGTTTTGTATGTGCCCCGGTGGCTTTGTGGTAAATGCTTCATCAGAGGAAAAGGAGATAGCAGTAAACGGCATGAGCTATTCTAAAAGAGACGGCGAAAATGCCAATAGTGCTATAGTTGTGGCATTATCACCCAAGGATTTTAGAAGCAGTCATCCATTGGCAGGAATGTGGCTTCAAAGAGATATAGAAAAGGCTGCCTATAAACAGGGAAAGGGCAATATTCCCCTGCAAACATATGGGGATTTTAAGAAAAAAATAAAGTCAGAGAAAATTGGAAAGATTATTCCTCAAATTAAGGGGGAATACACTATGGCGGATATTAATAAGGTATTACCGGATTTTGTGTGTGAAGCCTTAGTGGAAGGCATTGATTATTTTGGAAAGGTAATTGATGGATTTAACAATGAAGATACTGTTTTATCAGCACCGGAAAGCAGAACTTCATCTCCTGTAAGAATTATCAGAAATGATGATTTTGAATCAGAAATCAAGGGGCTATATCCAATAGGAGAAGGTGCAGGATATGCCGGAGGAATAACATCTGCGGCAATAGATGGAATTAAGGCATTTGAGGCATTGGCAAAAAAATACAGACCTTTGCAATAATGACTTTTTTGAAAAAATGTAGTATTATATAAAGATGTGTTAAATGTAGAAACATTGTTAAGGAGAGGCATTATGAATATACGTTTTTTGGCGCAGTCAGAATACTTTAACGGATTACATTTAAAAGATGATATTATTTTGGAAAAGGAATATGAACAGGGTCCTTTTACTAATCTGCCAAAGGTGAGATATTTTCTGTATTATCTTGAGGAAAATGTAAGAAAGGAAGTTATGCCATATACTGACAAGGTAGATGTTTTTAATATTACCAATTGTCAGTATGAATCAGATTATCTGTATTTTACTGAGTACACTGATATGTTAGACGGCGGCTACACTTTTAATATTATAAGATATAATATAACAGACCATACTCATACAAAGATTATTTCTCTAAAGGACAATATTAATTTGTATCCTGACAATAAGCAGATAAAAATCTTTATTTTAGATGAGTCAAATCTGATTATTCAAAGAGCTCTTCCAAAGGTAAGTGCCAATGGACTGTTAAAGGAATTTTTTGATTTCACCTTGGTTTTATTTGATTTTGTTAAAAATAAGCAGATTGTAATTGAAGACGAAAATCTGAAAAATAACGGTATTGAGTTTGTCCTTCCATACAATGAGACAAACTGCATAATGAAAACGGGATATTCGGTTTTTGAAAACGACAGACATTTAAACCTTGAGAAGGAAGAGGCAGCTGTTGAGAACCTTATAATTGTAAACATTAAGCAGTTTATCAGTGATTTAAAGTTAGAACAGCAAAATATGGTTATGAATTCCATAGACCAGGCTTACTATGATACAACGGTAATTAATGCAAAAATTATTGATAATTTTTTGATTTATTCAAAGTTTAACTATGAAAAAAATGATGAAATAATTGTTTTTTACGATTTAACTTCAAAAAAGGAAGAAGAGAAAATTTATACCTGCATTAATAAAACCACAACAGGGGAGTATCTTCTTAAAAATGCAACAGTTATAGATAATAAGCCTTATATGATTAAGAAAAATTCTTCAGGCACCCAGTTCTTTAACTTAATTACAAATGATGTGGATGCAACATATCCTGAGGATTTAAATATAAAATTTGTAAATAACAACACGGTTATTTCAACATTTGCAGATAGAACTTTATTTGGCAAGGAAATTAAGTTAGTGGGAATACATAAGTTCCCGTCAAAGAAAATTATTTTACAGGAAAGGGGAGAATATATAGGCAGTGTTGCTTCTAACAACGAGACTACATATATATTCCTAAAATAAAATGGACAAAAACAAAATTAACAGAATTAATGAATTATATAAAAAGTCAAAGACAACAGGACTTACTGAGGCTGAAAAGGAAGAACAGCAGAAACTTAGAACAGAATATAGAATGGCAATTATTGGTAATTTAACAGGAGAGCTTAATACCATGAGTATTAAGTATCCTGACGGAACAATTAAAAAAGTACAGCCTAAAGGGGATGGACATTAATTTAAAATGATAACAAAAGACTCTTTACGAAAAGAAATACAAAATAAAAGAAAAGAAATGCCTAAAAATCAGGTAGACATATTAAGTAAAAAGATATGTGAAAGATTAATAGACAGTTCCGTTTACAGGGAAGCTAGGTCGGTGTTTTGCTATAATTCCATAAGAAATGAAGTGGATTTATCATTTCTTATAGAAAAGGCAATTGCAGATGGAAAGAGGGTTTCTCTGCCCAAGGTTCTTGATAAGGCAGGCATTATGAAGTTTTATGCCATTGACAGGTTATCAGGGCTTAAAAAGGGAGCTTATGGAATATTTGAGCCTGATGAAAAAAATGAAGAAACTACGGCTGATTTAATATTAGTTCCGGGAGTGGTTTTTTCTGAAAGTGGTGACAGAATAGGTCAGGCAGGAGGCTTTTACGACAGATACCTTAAGGATTACCCTATTAAGTCTGTGGGAATATGCTATGATTATCAGATTTTTGAGGAAATACCCACAGAGGACCATGATGTGAAAATGTATCATATTATTAGCGAAAAAAGATTTATAAATATTAATTAAAACAGGAGATTAGAATGAGTTTTACTAACGAGACGGAAAAGCAGAAATATTATATACAGAAATGTAAGGAATTAGTGAAAATAAAAGAACAGCAATATGGCAGAAAACTTTCAGCATGTGTTGTCACTTTCGGCTGTCAGATGAATTTTAAGGATTCAGAGAAACTGATGGGTATACTTAGTGAAATAGGTTACGAAGAAACTGACGATGAACATGCTGATTTGGTGTTGTATAATACTTGTACCGTAAGGGAGAATGCCAATTTAAAGGTATATGGAAGGTTAGGCTATCTTTCAAAGATAAAAGAGAAGAATCCTGAAATGATTATAGGTTTGTGTGGATGTATGATGCAGGAGCCACAGGTAGTTGAAAAGTTAAATAAAAGTTATAGATTTATTGATATAATTTTTGGAACCCACAACATATTTTTGCTGGCGCAGCTTTTATACGAGAGACTTATAAGCGGACACAAGGTTGAAGATATATGGGATGGAACAACGGAAATAGTTGAGGAGCTTCCAACAGTTAGAAAGTATGACTTTAAATCCGGCGTAAACATTATGTACGGCTGTAACAATTTTTGCAGTTACTGTATTGTTCCCTATGTAAGAGGCCGGGAAAGAAGCAGAAATCCAGAAGATATTATTGATGAAATTAAGCAGTTAGTAGCTAACGGTGTTGTGGAGATAATGCTTTTAGGTCAAAATGTTAATTCATATGGAAAGACTCTTGAAAATCCCATAACCTTTGCACAGCTTTTACAGCGGATAGAGGATATTGAGGGACTTAAGAGGATTAGATTCATGACTTCCCATCCAAAGGATTTGTCAGATGAATTAATAAAGGTTATGGCGAAATCAAAGAAAATATGTAAGCAGATGCATTTGCCCCTTCAGTCTGGAAGCAGCCGTTTACTTAAAATCATGAACCGGCATTATAACAAGGAACAATATTTAACCCTTGTGGAAAAATTAAGAAAAGAAATACCGGATATTGGTATTACAACAGATATTATAGTGGGATTTCCGGGAGAAACAGAAGAAGACTTTGAAGAAACCCTTGATGTTGTAGAAAAGGCACAGTATGATTCAGCCTTTACATTTATATATTCTAAACGTTCCGGAACACCTGCTGCAAAAATGCCTGACCAGGTGCCGGAGGATGTTGTAAAAGATAGATTTGACAGACTTTTAAGTTTGGTAAATAGCATCTCAAAAGAAAAAACAAAAGCTTTAGAAGGTAGTGTTCAGGAAGTTTTGGTAGAAGAAGTAAATAAAAAAATTCCGGGATATGTTTCAGGAAGATTAAGCAACAATTCAGTTGTACATTTTCCGGCTGATGTATCTCTAATCGGAAGTCTTGTAAATGTTAAATTAGAAGAAGCAAAAGGTTTTTACTATATGGGAGAAATGGTGGATTAATATGGCTTTACCACAGATGATGCAGGACGTATGGGATAATCACTTAAGTGAACTTACGCCTATGATGAAAATGTATTTAGAAACAAAAAAGCAGAATGATGACTGTATAATATTTTACCGTTTAGGGGATTTTTATGAAATGTTTTTTGACGATGCAATAACAGCATCAAAGACTATGGAAATTACCCTTACGGGAAAAAGCTGTGGATTAAAGGAAAGGGCACCTATGTGTGGTGTCCCATATCATGCAGTGGATACTTATATAAATAAGTTAGTTACAAGAGGATATAAAGTCTGCATAGTTGAACAGACTGAAGACCCGGCACAGGCAAAGGGTCTTGTTAGAAGAGAGGTTGTAAGAATTGTCACACCGGGAACTAACTTAAATACCACGGCAATGGATGAGGGAAAGAATAATTATCTTATGTCCATTGCTTATGTAGGGGGAAAATTTGGTATTTCAATAGCAGATGTAACTACAGGAGATTACTATGTTACGGAAGTGGCAACTGAAAGAAATGTTTTAGATGAAATAAACAAGTTTACCCCTAGTGAAATAATATGTAATCACTCATTTTTAATGTGCGGTATGGATATAGAAGATATAAAAAATCGTCTATCCATATCTGTTTTTGAGTTAGAGGAATGGTATTTTGATGAGGAAAACTGTTCAGATATTCTTAAAGAACATTTTAATATAATAGACTTATCAGGGCTTGGTATTTCTGAAATGAGTTTAGGAATTATTGCCTCAGGCTCACTTCTTAAATATCTTTATGAAACTCAGAAAAATTCCCTTTCACATTTGTCTAAGCTTATTCCGTACTCTACTAGTACCTTTATGATTTTAGACACTTCCACAAGAAGAAATTTGGAACTGTGTGAAACTTTAAGGGAAAAGCAAAAAAGAGGTTCCCTGCTGTGGGTTCTTGATAAAACAAAAACTGCCATGGGAGCAAGAACTTTAAGAAATTATATTGAGCAACCCTTAATAGATAAAGAAGAAATTATAAACAGACAAAAGGTGATTGAGGAGCTTAACAATTCCCTTATTACCCGTGATGAACTTAGGGAATATCTTGCTCCTATTTATGATTTGGAAAGATTACTTAGCAAAATTTCCTACAGGTCTGCAAATCCAAGGGATTTAATTGCATTTAAAACATCATTGGAAATGTTACCTCATATTAAGAACATCATAAAAGATTTTAAGTCTCCACTGTTTCTTGATATATTAGGCAGATTAGATACATTAGAGGACATAACAAAGCTTATTGCTGAATCAATAAATGATGACCCTCCTATTAATATTAAAGAAGGTGGAATAATCAGAAGTGGCTACAATGAGGAAATTGATAAATTAAGAAGTGCCAAAACAGAGGGTAAAACATGGTTAGCTCAGCTTGAAGCAGATGAAAAGGAAGCTACAGGCATTTCTAAGTTAAAAATTAAATATAACAAGGTTTTCGGATATTATATTGAAGTTTCAAATTCATTTAAGGATTTAGTGCCGGATTATTATATTAGAAAACAAACCCTTACTAATGCAGAAAGATACACTACAGATAAGTTAAAGGAACTTGAAGAGGTTATTGTAGGGGCAGAGGACAAGCTGTTTTCTCTTGAATATAATATATTTACGGCTATTCGTGATGAAATATTTAACCAAATAAACAGAATACAGCAGACTGCAAAGGCAGTGGCTCAAATTGATGTTTTTGCATCCCTTGCCTTTGTTGCTGAAAGAAATCATTATGTGAAGCCGAAAATAAATGAAAAGGGTGTAATCGACATAAAAGACGGAAGACATCCTGTAGTAGAGAAAATGATTCCTGAGAATATGTTTATAGCTAATAACACATATCTGGACATGAATCATAACAGATTATCCATTATTACAGGTCCTAACATGGCAGGAAAATCTACATATATGAGACAGACGGCACTGATTGTGCTAATGGCTCAAATAGGGTCATTTGTTCCTGCCAGTGAAGCTAATATATCCATATGTGATAAGATTTTCACAAGAGTGGGGGCTTCAGATGATCTGGCAAGTGGTCAAAGTACATTTATGGTGGAAATGACAGAGGTGGCTAACATATTAAGAAACGCCACATCAAAGAGCCTTTTGATTTTAGATGAAATAGGAAGAGGAACTAGTACCTTTGATGGATTAAGTATAGCATGGGCTGTTGTTGAACATATTTGTGACAAGAAAATTCTTGGGGCAAAAACATTGTTTGCAACCCATTATCATGAACTTACGGAGTTAGAGGGAACGCTGCCGGGAGTTAACAATTACTGCATAAGCGTTAAGGAGCAGGGAGATGATATTGTATTCCTTAGAAAAATCGTAAAAGGTGGAGCAGATAAAAGTTATGGTATTCAGGTGGCAAAATTAGCGGGAGTTCCTGACAGTGTATTAAACCGTGCAAAACAGCTGGTGGTGGAATTAAGCAATGCGGATATTTCCGCAAAGGCAAAGGATATTGCTGCGGGACTTCAGCCGGGAAGTAATGTTTTACCGGGAATAAATGATGATGCGGAAGCACATCAGATGACCTTATTTGATACTATTAACGGTGATGAAATTATAAAAGAAATTGAGGAACTAAATTTAGGTGAAATGACACCTATAGAGGGACTTAATTATTTATTTAAGCTACAAAATCAGTTGAAAAACAGATGGTAGTTATTTTAGGAGTGTTACATGAAGAAAATTCAGGAACTTGACCAAAGTACAATTAATCAGATTGCGGCAGGAGAAGTGGTTGAAAGACCTGCATCGGTAGTAAAGGAATTGTTGGAAAATGCCATTGATGCAGGCTCTACAATGATTTCCGTTGAAATAGAAGACGGCGGACTGTCTCTTATCCGAATAACGGATAATGGCATGGGTATTGACCCGGGAGATATAAGAATTGCATTTAAAAGGCATACTACCAGTAAGATTAGAACTGCCGTGGATTTATTAAGTGTATCATCCCTGGGATTTAGAGGTGAAGCTTTGTCAAGTATAGCTGCTGTATGTCAGGTAGAACTTATTACAAAAACTGCTGAAAACCTTACAGGATACAGGTACAAAATTGAAGGTGGAAAAGAAACACTGTTTGAGGAAATTGGTGCGCCGGAAGGTACAACTTTTATTGTAAAAAATATATTCTTTAACACTCCTGCTAGAAGAAAATTTTTAAAAACAGCCCAGACAGAGGCAGGATATGTTTCAGACATTGTGGAAAAAATTGCCCTTTCACATCCGGAAATATCCATTAGTTTTAAAAGCAACAGACAGTTAAAAATCCATACTGCAGGAAATGGCAATTTGAAGGATGTCATATATAATGTTTATGGTCGTGAAATTACCGGTAATGTAATTGAAATAAATCAGGAAAATGATTTTATGAAAATGACAGGATACATTGGAAAGGCAATAATATCAAAGGGAAACAGAACCTTTGAAAATTATTTTATAAATGGCAGATATATAAAAAGTAACATTCTTTCTAAAGCCATTGAGGCGGGTTACAAATTTATACTAATGCAGCATAAGTACCCTTTCACTGTATTAAATTTTGAAATTAATCCGGAATATCTGGATGTAAATGTTCATCCGTCAAAGATGGAACTTAGATTTAGAAAAGGTGAAAGTATATATCCCTGGGTGGAGGAATGTATTAACAATGCCTTAATTGAAAAACCGAATATTATTGATGTTGAATTAGAAAAAATCAAGGAAATACAGGATGAAATTAAATATGTTCCTGAGCCCTTTGAGATAAACAGACAGCATATTGAAGAAGCAAAGGCTTTAAGTGTAAATAGTCAAAGCAATGGCAGTACTAATTATCAGACACCGGATCACGTTTTAGGTGATTTGCCTGAGCATTTAGATGTAGGGGAAGATAATAATTACAAGGCAAATACAGACAGGGTGGCTGTTACACCTAAAAATAATATGGTTCAGCAGCAAATCACGGAGGTTTATGATGATTTCTTAAGTGAGGTGGCTAAGCCTAAGCATAGAATTATAGGGCAGGTGTTTAAAACATACTGGATTATTGAATACGAGGATAAAATGTATATTATAGACCAGCATGCTGCCCACGAAAAAGTAATGTTTGAGTCTCTCATGAAGAAATTTCATGAAAAAAACATAAGCACTCAGTTTATTAATCCACCAATAATTCTTTCTCTTTCCATGAACGAGGCTGCATTGTTAGAGAAATATATGGGGCATTTTAAGGAAATAGGATTTGAAATTGAGCATTTTGGCGGGCAGGATTACGCAGTAAGGGGTGTGCCTTCAGATTTGTATTCCTTAGATAGTGAAGAGGTATTAATGGAAATAATTGATAATCTTTCTAATGAAAATGCAAAGCTTGTGGCAGACAGCATTACAGACAAAATTGCATCCATGTCCTGTAAGGCTGCGGTAAAGGGAAACAGCAATATGTCATTTAACGAGGCTGATGCATTAATTACCCAGCTACTTGCCCTTGAAAATCCGTATAACTGTCCTCATGGAAGACCAACAATTATTTCCATGAGCAAATACGAGCTTGAAAAGAAATTTAAACGAATAATTTAAGGAAAAATAGCAATGAAGAAGAAACTTATTATTGTTACAGGTCCCACAGCTGTAGGGAAGACAGAATTAGCCATTGACTTAGCTAATAAGGTTAATGGTGAAATTATAAGTGCTGACTCAATACAGGTATACAGATATATGGATATAGGCTCTGCGAAGGTTTTACCGTCGGAAACTAAGGGAATAAAGCACCATCTTATTGATGTATTAAATCCCGATGAGGAGTTTAACATTCATACATTCCAGCAAATGGCAAAGGAGTGTATGGAGGACATATATAAGCGGGGAAAGATTCCCATTATTGTGGGAGGAACGGGATTTTATATTCAATCTGTTCTGTATGATATAAAATTTGATGAAACAGGAAATGAACATGAATACAGAAAAGAATTTGAGGAACTTGCAGCACAAAAAGGAAATCAGTATATTCATAACATGCTAAGAAGCATTGACCCGGTTTCTGCTGACAATATTCATTATAACAATTTAAAACGTGTAATAAGAGCATTAGAGTATTTTTATGAAACAGGAAAACGTATGTCAGAGCATAATGAACAGCAGCATGAAAATGAATCACCATACAATTTTGTTTATTTTGTTTTAAACGATGACAGGGATGCCCTTTATTTCAGAATAAATAACAGAGTAGACAATATGATTAAAGAAGGTCTTTACGATGAAGTAAAGGGTATTCTTGATTTAGGATATAGTGAAGATTTAACCTCCATGCAGGGAATCGGATACAAGGAAATGGCACAATGTGTAAATGGGAACATAAGCCTTGAAGATGCCATTTATCAGATAAAATTAAATACAAGGCATTTCGCTAAAAGGCAATTGACATGGTTTAGAAGGGAAAGAGATGTTACCATGATAAATATTAATGAGTTTGCATATAACAGACAGAAAGTTTTAGATGAAATGCTTATGATTTTGGAAAAAAGAAACATAATAAGAAAAGAGGATTAAAATGGCAGACATTAAGGAAATGTATAAAAACTTCGGCATTTCAGAGGATGTGTATGATTATTCAGTTAAAATTACAGATGCTTTGAAACAAAGATTTCAAGAAATAGACATAATTGCAGAGTACAATCAGTTGAAGGTGGTTAATGCCATGCAGAAAAATCAGGTATCAGAGGCGCATTTTGCCCAGACTACCGGATATGGATATAATGATTTAGGAAGGGATACTTTAGAAAAGGTATATGCAGATATTTTTCATACGGAAGATGCTTTGGTAAGACCACAGATAACCTGTGGAACTCATGCATTAGGTCTGGCACTTTCCGCTAACTTAAGACCCGGAGATAAAATGGTTTATATTTCAGGTAAGCCTTATGATACTTTAGAAGAGGTAATTGGAATAAGGGAATCAAAGGGAAGCTTAAGGGAGTATGGAGTTACATACGATCAGGTGGATTTACTTGATAACGGAGATTTTGATTTTGACGGAATAAAAAATAAGCTTACCTCTGATGTTAAATTAGTTGGAATACAACGGTCAAAGGGATATGCCACACGACCTACACTGTCAGTGAAAAAAATAGGTGAAGCAGTTTCTTTTGTAAAAAGCATTAACCCGGATATAATTGTAATGGTTGATAATTGTTACGGTGAGTTTGTGGAAACCATAGAGCCTTCTGATGTAGGGGCAGATATGGTGGTTGGCTCATTAATAAAAAATCCCGGAGGAGGACTTGCTCCAATAGGTGGATATATATGCGGAACAAAGAACTGCGTGGAAAATTGTGCCTACAGACTTACAACACCGGGACTGGGGAAGGAAGTTGGAGCTAATCTTGGAGTTATGACTTCATTTTATCAGGGCTTGTTTTTAGCACCTACAGTTGTGGCATCAGCTTTAAAAGGAGCCATTTTTGCGGCAAATTTATTTGAAAAATTCGGATTTAAGGTAATACCTGACGGAAAAGAAAGCAGACATGACATTATTCAGGCTATAGAGTTTGGTAAGCCTAAGGCAGTAATTGCCTTTTGCAAAGGAATACAGGCTGCTGCACCTGTGGATAGCTATCTTACACCGGAACCTTGGGATATGCCAGGATATGATGCACCGGTTATAATGGCCGCCGGAGCATTTGTTTCCGGATCATCTATTGAACTTAGTGCAGACGGACCTATAAAACCGCCTTACGCAGTGTATTTTCAGGGTGGCCTTACATGGCAGCATGCAAAGCTTGGCATACTTAAGGCATTCCAGAATATGGTAGATGACGAATTAATTCATTTAGTATAAGTTTTTGTTATTATTTGCCTTTTATTGTAAAAAACGTATACACATAATTTTTATTGTGTTACAATATCATATGCTTTGAGTTCTAAATTTATTTATATTTTACTTTGTACCTGGAGATGAAGAAAGGAAGATATGAATAAAATTAAAGATATGCCAAAAAGTGAGCGACCATATGAGAAATGTTTTGAAAATGGTCCTGAAACATTGTCAGACTGTGAACTTTTGTCTGTTATTTTAAGGACGGGAGTTAAGGGAAGCAGTGCATATGATTTGGCAAAAGAAATTATTACGCAGCAGGGAGATGGTACTAATCTCCTGAAAATAATGCATACTACAAAGGAAGAGCTTTTGCACATTAAAGGTGTGGGAATGGTAAAGGCAGTTCAGATTTTATGTATTGGTGAACTGGCAAAGAGAATTGCGTCAATGCCTTTTGTGGATAATGTGAAGTATGATTCACCGAAGAAAATCGCCGGATATTACATGGAAAGGCTAAGACATTTAGAACAGGAAACTTTACATGTTATGTTTCTTGATACTAAATGTAAGCTGATTAAAAGTAAGGAGATTACAAAGGGAACCATTGACAGGTCCATGATTTCCCAGCGGGAAATTTTTGTGGAAGCACTAAAATGTAATGCAGTAAATATTGTGCTGGTGCATAATCATCCCAGCGGTGAACCTACACCCAGCAGGGATGATATTAGAAGTACAAAAAAGATAAAAGAAGCAGGCGATATGGTAGGAATAAGACTTTTAGACCATATCATTATTGGAGATAATAAATTCTCAAGTTTAAGGGAATTGAAAGTTATATAGAAATTCAACTTGAAGGGATATACTATGAGTCGTAGCGTTTTTGGTATTGATTTTGGTACAAGTAATATAAAAATATATAATGGAATTACTAGAACCACTTTAAATGAAAAAAATATTATTGCCATTAAGAATAAGGACATTTTATTTGAAATTGGCGATGAAGCCTATAAAATGTATGAGAAGGCACCTGAAAATATTCAGGTTATTTTCCCTATTAAATACGGGGTTATAGCTGATTTGAAAAGCATGAAAATGCTTTTTGAACAGTTTTATAAGAAAATGACAGGACCTAGAGGCAGCAAAATGGGAAGATTCTGTATAGCTGTTCCGGCAGATATTACGGAAGTTGAAAAAAGAGCTTTCTATGATGTTGTTGCCAAATCAGACATAAAGGCAAGAGAAATCAAAATAGTGGAGAAGCCTATAGCAGATGCCGTAGGTCTTGGTATTGACATGACTAGTTCCAGAGGTAACATGATTATTAATATTGGAGCTGACACTACGGAAATATCAGTTATTTCATTAGGTGGAATTGTTGTAAGCCGAATTATAAAATTAGGTGGCAACAGACTTGATCAGATGATTTGTGATGTGGTAAAGCGTAAATACAATATTTTAATTGGTTTAAAAACTGCCGAACAGATTAAGAAAACATTATCAGATGCCATGTATGATGAAGATAATGAAGAGGAGGGTGATGACATTTTATATGTTTATGGAAGAAATGTTATTACTGGTCTTCCTTCTGAACGTGGAGTTTCTAAGGACACCATATATGAGGCAATTAAGCAGTTCTTTGATGATATTACAGATTCCATTAAGAATCTTTTAGAGAGAACACCGCCTGAATTGTCAGCAGATATTATAGATACAGGTATTTTCCTTACAGGAGGATCTTCTTCAATTAAAAATTTAGATAAACTCATTGCAAAGGAGACAGATCTTAAGGTTAATACAGTTGAAAATGCAGAGGATTCAGTTATAAGAGGCATATCAATTATTATGTCTGATTCAAGATACAGGAAACTTATGTATGAGCCAAGAGAAAGCTCATTTTAACAGTTACAGTTACAATTTTTATTATTATATATAGGATGAAACAATGAAAAGACAATCAAAATTTAGTGTAAAACCAAAGATTTTAATATTTGTTCTGACGTTAGTATGTATTGCGTCCCTTATTTTGTCATTTGCTTTTTCAGGTTTTTCAAAACCTTTTAAAGCTGTAGCCGGTGTGGCTGTAGTTCCTCTTCAAACAGGAATTAATAACATTGGCGGATGGATTACTGACAAGGAAGAGCTTTTAAAAACAGTAAAAGAGTTAAAAAGCAGTAATTCCAAGCTAAAAAAACAGGTGGATGAGCTTACTCAGGAAAACAGCCTTTTAGCCCAGAACAAATATGAACTTACAAGACTTAGGGAGCTTTTAAAACTAGATGAGGATTATTCACAATATGAAAAAGTGGCTGCTAATGTCATTGGAAAGGATACGGGAAATCTTTTTGACATCTTTATTATTAACAGAGGTTCAGATGACGGTATTCAGGTGGATATGAATGTTATAAGTGGAGGCGGTCTTGTAGGTATTGTTTATGATGTTGGAAAAAACTATGCAAAGGTACGGTCCATAATTAATGATGAAAGTAGTGTAAGCGTTTCCTTTGCCAATACTTCAGATACAGGAATTGCCAGTGGTGATTTAAAACTTATGGAAGATAACGTTATGAATATCACAGAGGTATCTAAGGATGCAAAAATAGCTGAGGGAGATATGGTTGTCACATCACAAATTAGTGATAAGTTTCTTCCAAACATCTTAGTAGGGTATCTTACAAAAATATCCAAGGATGCCAGTGGGCTTACCCAGTCAGGTCAGATGAAACCTGTTGTGGATTTTGAACATATAAGTGAAGTTTTGGTAATTAAGCAACTTAAAGAGGAATTGAAAGATTAATTAATGGTATTGTAGGAAATAATTATGAAATATAGAATAATTAAAATATTAATAACAGGTGGAATTATTACATTGTCATTTGCCCTGCAAAGTTCTTTTTCACTGTTAAATTACAGAAGCGTGGCAACTCCAAATCTGCTTTTAATTACGACATGCATATTTGGATTTATGAGGGGCTGTAATTACGGAAGTGTAACAGGATTGTTTTGCGGACTGTTAGTAGACATATTTTTTGGAGATGTAATAGGTTTATATGCCCTTATATACATGTATGTGGGATTTTTCGGTGGTTTGTTTAAGAAAATGTTTTACAGTGACCACGTATTTATGCCTTTATTGCTGGTGTTTTCCGGTGATTTTGCATACAATATGGGCTGTTATACATTTAGACTGCTGTTGAGAAACAAGTTGGATTTCTCATATTATTTCTGGAACATTTTCTTTCCGGAAATGATTATTACCACATTTGTAACCCTTATAGTTTACAAGTTATTTTATTTATTAAACGAAAAAGTATTAACACAAAAACAGGAGAATAAATTAAGTTTTGATAGGTGATTTTTTATATACGGTATCTAAAATAATTAAATCAAGAATATTCATTGTAAGTTTAATCATTATCGCTTTGTTTTCAACTTTGCTGTACAGAGTATTTGATTTACAGATTGTAAATGAAAATTACTATATGAGTACATATATCCAGCAGGCGGAGAGAACTGTTTACACTCAGGGAACCCGTGGAAAGATATATGATGTTAACGGAAAAGTTTTAGCTTATGATGAATTAGCATATACGGTAAGAATGGAAGATAAGCTTGACAGTTCTAATGAAAAGAACCAGCTTATGAATGACATTGTTTACAAGGCAATTAATGTTATAGAAAAGTATGGCGATAAGGTTATTGTGGATTTCCCTATAATCTTAGATCAGGATGGAAAGTGGAAAGAGAATTTCTCTTCAGATGCTGCAAAGAAGCTTTTTCTTAAAAATATATTCGGAGAAAAGATGAAATATAAGGATAGGGATTTTTCCAATGCATCTGCAGGGGAACTTATTTCTCACCTTAAAAATGTATTCTTTGAGGTTAAGTTAGATGTTGATGACGAAATGCTTCTTAAGATTTTGTCCATCAGATACAATGTTTTTGCCAATTCTTATCAGAAGTATGTTGGTGTAACCATTGCAAAGGACATTAATGAAAAAACTGTTGCTGCCATTTATGAAAATGAGGCAGATTTAACAGGTGTTATGGTAGAAGAAAAAACTGTAAGAAAATACAATGACAGTGAATATTTTGCACCAATTTTAGGATACACAGGAACTATTTCCGATACACAGATTGAAGAATATGATAAAAAAGGTAAAACATATACTTCCAGTGATATTGTGGGAAAGGCAGGAATCGAATCTTCTTTTGAAAAGTATCTTCAGGGAAAACATGGCGAAGAAAAAATATTTGTAGATAATACAGGTAAGAAACTTAGCACTATTTCTAAGAAAGATTCAAAAGCAGGAAAAGATGTATATCTTACCATTGATTCTAAACTTCAGAAAGCTGTTTATACTATGCTTGAAAAAAGGATAGCATCTATCCTTATATCAGAAATTCAAAATTATGACATAGATGAAGATCAGGAAACTGACGAAAAAATACACAACATTTCAGTTAAGAAGGTTTATGCCCAGTTAATGACTAATAATGTTGTAAGTATTAAGCATTTAGCAAAGAAAAGTACACCTAATGAGAACAGGGTTTACAGTAAATATAAGGACAGTGTTAAAGTGGCTGTTGCAGAATTAAAACAGCAGTTAAGCTCAAAAAATGGCAAGGTTTATAATGATTTAAGTAAGGAATATCAGAAGTATTACGATTATATATATGATTTATTAAAGAATGACGGAATACTTCTCACATCTGTTATTGACACAAAAGACGAAACCTACAATAAATATGTTGACGGAAAAATCAGCATGAATGAGTTTATAAGATATGCAATTAAACAAAACTGGATTAGTCTTGATAATTTAGATGTAAAGGATTCTTATTTATCAACAGAGGAGACTTATGATTTAATTACAAAGTATATTATTTCTGATTTAAGGAAAAATACGTCCTTTGGTAAGGAAGTTGTATATTATCGCATATTTGACGGAACTATTTCCGGCAGCGAAGTATGTATGCTTTTATATGATCAGGGAGTTTTAAAGAAGGATGAAGCAACATACAGCAGACTTTCAACATATGACACATATTATACTTATACATTTATTATAAATCAGATTCAGAAGTTAAATATTACACCGGCACAGCTGGCATTAGATCCGTGTTCCGGTTCAGTAGTAATAACTGACCCGTCAACAGGAAAGGTTAGGGCATTGGTTACTTATCCAAGTTATGATAACAATATGCTTTCTGGTTCAGTGGATCCTGATTATTGGGCTAAGTTAGTAGATGATCAGTCAGAACCTCTTTATAACCGTGCAACCCAGGGAGCCTCCGCACCGGGTTCAACATTTAAAATGTGTACAACAATGACAGCCATGGAAGAAGGGATTATTTCTCAGGGCGATACTGTTGTGGATGAAGGTGAGTTTAAGAAAATCACTCCATCACCTAAATGTTGGATATTTACCTCAGGTGGCGGTGCAACTCACGGTAGTATAAATGTTATGCAGGCACTGGCGCAGTCATGTAACTATTTCTTCTATGAAATGGGATACAGATTGGGAACTAACAGTAAGGGTAACTATGATAGTGCCTTAGGTCTTAGTAAAATAGAAAAATATGCCAAGGTTTTAGGACTTGATATGAAGTCAGGTGTGGAAATTACTGAAAGAGATCCGCATTTTTCAACGGAAAGTGCTGTCCATTCAGCTATCGGACAGGGTAGTAATGCTTATACACCGGTGCAGCTGGCAAGATATGTTTCAACAATTGCTAATGGTGGAAAGAATTACTCTCTTACATTGTTAGACAAGGTGGTTTCATCTAAAGGTAAAACCGTCCTTAAAAAGAAGTCAAAGCTTACAAATACAGTAGATGCTTCTGGTAGTACATGGGACGCAATTCATACAGGAATGCGTGAAGTTATTACTGAAGGTACTGTTTATAAATATTTTAAAGATACAAAAATTAATATTGCAGGTAAGTCAGGTACGGCGCAGGAAAACAAGAAGCGTAATTCCCATGCTTTGTTTGTTGCATATGCTCCATATGATAATCCGAAAATAGCAACATCTGTTGTTATTCCTTTTGGTAACTCATCCCATGACTCTGCAGAGCTTGCAAAGAACGTTATTCAGTATTATTATGGTGAAATTACTGATAAGGATGTTAAGAAGAATGTTAAAAAGGATGATTCTAATAATGTAACCCAGGATTAAAAGCCTAGGTTATGACTCCTGAATAAAATACAAAAGATAGTATATTATTTTATTTTAGGAGGAAGAAATGGGAGAAGTAATAGTTGTTACATCAGGTAAAGGCGGTGTTGGAAAAACAACAATTACCGCAAATTTAAGTATTGCCCTGGCAAAAATGGGAAACAGTGTTTTAGCCATTGATACAGACATTGGACTTAGAAATCTAGATGTTGTTATGGGACTTGAAAATTACATTGTATACAATCTCGTAGACGTTATTGAAGGCAATTGCAGGCTGAAACAGGCAATAATAAAGGACAGAAAACATAGTAATCTTTATCTGCTGCCCAGTGCCCAGTCAAGGGACAAGGATGCAGTTACAAGGGAGCAGATGATAGAGCTTACAGCCTGTTTAAAGGAAGAGTTTGACTATGTTATTATCGACTGCCCCGCAGGAATTGAACAGGGCTTTAAGAATGCCATAGCAGGCGCTACAAAGGCTATTGTAGTTACTACCCCGGAGGTTTCATCCATAAGGGATGCAGACCGTATTATCGGACTTTTGGAAAAAGATGGAATTGAGCCTATATATCTTTTGGTAAATAAATTACGTCCGGAGCTTATCAGACGTGGAGATATGATGTCCAGTGAAGATGTGGTGGATATATTAGGTACTGAAATTATCGGATGTGTAAATGATGATATAAATGTTGTTATTGCCACAAACAGAGGTGAGGCTGTGGTTGACTTAAACACGGTTTCAGGAAAGTCCATAACAAAAATTGCTGAAAAACTCTGTGGAGTAAGAGGAACAGAAGATAAAACAGAAAGCAGAATTTCTTTTTGGTTTATCAGAAATATTTTTAGCAGGGGGGAGTCCAGATGATTTTTAGTAGGTTATTCTATAGAAAACGTTCAGGCAAAGTTGCAAGAGAGAGACTACAGATTTTATTAGTTACTGACAGATTAGGATGTAATCCTGATACCACAGAGGCTATTAAGAATGATATAATAAAAGTAATAACAAAGTACATAGACATCGATGTAGAAAACTGCCATATAGAGATACAGCATGAAAAAGGACCGTGTCTTATGGCTAATATACCAATTAAGGAAATTAAAATTTAACAATTATAATTGAGGTTACAGTTAATGTTTAGAAAAATACGAAATACAATAAAAAGTTACAAATTATCTAATTTTAAGTTTAGATTACTTATATATGTTATTTCTATTACAGTCATTGGAATTTTATGTATAGGTAGTGCTACTGAAGGGGAGAATTTTCAAACTAAACAGATAGTAGGTCTGGCGCTGGGATTAATAGCGATTTTGGTATTATCATTTATTAGCTATAAATTAATTTTCAAGTTTTACTGGGCCATATACCTTGTTACATGTACCCTGCTTCTTTTGGTACTGGCAGTTGGTACTGTAAATAAAGGTGCTAAAAGATGGATTAATTTAGGCTTTACAGAGTTTCAGCCGTCGGAAATTACAAAAATATTTTTAATAATATTTATTGCCACGTACCTTTATAAAAGGCGTGAAACCCTTGATACCTTTAAGACATTAGGTGGTGCAGTTTTGTTTTTAGGCGCTCCAATGGTACTTATATTGGCACAGCCCGACTTATCAACAACTATTGTAATAGCAGTAACCATGGCAGCTATATTGTTTTTATCAGGAATTAACCATAAAATTGTAACTGCAGTTATTGTAATTGCAATACCGGTATTTTGTATTTTCGGATATTTTGTTGTTCAGCCGGATACAGGAAAGAAAATATTAAGTGAATATCAGTATAACCGTATTGTAGGTTTCTTCCAGGACGATAATGAAACAGCCAAAAAGATACGATATCAGCAGGAAAATTCCCTTTTGGCAATTGGTTCAGGTGGTTTAACAGGAAAGGGATTATATAATAATACGGTAACATCAGTTAAAAACGGTAAACTCCTTTCAGAGTCACATACAGACTTTATTTTTACAATAGTAGGTGAAGAGCTGGGATTTGTTGGAGCGGCTGCAGTAATTCTTTTGTTATTTATGATTGTTCTTGAGTGTTTTATAACAGGCTCCAGAGCCCCCACGTTTTCCGGAAAGCTGTTTTGTTTCGGATTTGGGGTGTTGATTGCAATTCAATCCTTTGTAAATATTGCAGTTGCTACATTCTTATTGCCTAATACAGGTGTGACCCTGCCTTTTGTAAGTTATGGTCTTACATCGCTTCTTAGTATGTATATTGGTGTGGGAATAGTTCTAAATATTGGATTACAACGGACGAAAGCAAGAGTTTAAGAATTAAATAAACAAATTTTTTTGAAAAAATTTTAAATTTAACATAATTTTTGTGGAAGTTTTGGAAATATTTAGGTATACTATTCTTATGGAATGGAGGATAATATGAACATCGGATTAATAGCACATGATTCAAAAAAGAAATTAATGCAGAATTTTTGTATTGCGTATAGAGGAATTTTATGTCAGCACTCATTGTTTGCCACAGGAACTACAGGCAGACTTATTGAGGAAGCTGCCAACTTATCAGTTTATAAATATTTAGCAGGTCACTTAGGAGGAGAACAGCAAATGTGCTCCCAGATAGAGCAGAACGATTTGGATTTGCTTATTTTTCTTCGTGATCCTTTTAACCCAAAATCACATGAGCCTGATATTCACAAGGCAGTCAGACTGTGTGATATGCATAATATTCCTTTAGCAACAAATATTGCAACTGCAGAGCTACTGATTAAATCACTTAACAGAGGAGATTTAGAGTGGCGTGAAATTTACAAAAATTAGTAAATATTTAAATAAAACATCCATATATTATAGATTTAAACTATAGTATATGGATGTTTTATTACTGTTTGTCTTATAAGCTTATAAAGTATGTTTAAAACACTTAAGAAATATTATCTGTTTTCGCCAAAAGAGCATACTCTGCCAAAAAGACTAATGGTATACAAGCCGGATATTCCAACTATGGCATATACAATTCTTGAAAGCCATGTCATCTGACCAAAGAGAAAAGCTACAAGGTCAAACTTAAAAAAGCCGATTAGTCCCCAGTTAATGGCACCGATAATAACAAGTGTCAGTACAAAATAATCAAAACCTTTAGATTTCATGTATTTACCTCCTTTAATGACTGCTATTATTTTTTCCAAAATAAAAAAAATAATACATTTAAAAATGTTTTAAAATATTGACTTAGTAATAAGAATATTAGATAATGAAAATTGAATTTTAGGAGAAACATAATGGAAAAGCAAAAAAGAAAAAGAAAAAAAAAGGTAGTTAAATTTAACTCACCTATTAGCATAAATATAGGAATAGTTGTATTTGGTCTTATACTTGTTTACATATTGATAAATGCTGTTATTTACTTTACAACAGAAAAAACAAAATATTATGAGGTTGTTACAGGGTCAAATGCAAAGGGAATTAACACTTCCTACGTTGGTATAGCAATGAGAAATGAAATAATTGAATATGCTAATCAGACAGGTTATGTTGATTATTTTATCAGGGAGGGCTCCCGTGTTTCAAAAAATTCCACCTTGTATAGTATTGATTCCACAGGAAATTTAAATCAGCTACTGTCAAAGGCAGGAGAGGATTACTCTAATATGACAGATGAAAACATGCAGACGATTTCCAATTTGCTGTATGATTATAGCAACAATTATGACGACATGGATTTTTCTGATGTTTATGATTTTAAAAGTACATTAAAGGGTTCCATTGTGGACTTGCTTAATATGAACTCGTTACAACAGTTAGCAAAGAAAAACGGTGGAAATTTTGCCATAGAAAAGTCAGCTGCTACAGGAATTGTTCTTTACAGGGTTGATGATTTTGAAACGTTAACGTCAAAAAAACTAAAGGCATCAATGTTTGATAAATCATTATATAATTCAGCTTTATTTTCGTCAGGAGATAAAATAGAAAAAGGCGCACCGGTTTACAAGACCATCAATTCCGATGAATGGAGCATAGCAGTTCAGTTGACTAAAAAGACTGCCCGTGAATACAAAAAAGAGGCAAAGGAAAGAAAGTCTGATTATGCTAATATAAAAATAAAATTTTTAAAAGACGGTTTAAATACCACTGCCAACATCAAGGTAGTCAGAGGCACTGATAAAAAATATTATGGAGTAATTACTCTTTCAAAATATGTTGTTAGATATGCTACAGACAGATATATTGATATTGAAATTGTCAATACTCCAAAAAACGGATATAAGGTGCCAAAGTCATCTATCGTATCAAATGATTTGTATGTTATTCCGGCAAAATACAGTACAAAGGGAAAGAATGACAATAATGTAGGCTTTAACGTTCAAAGCAGTGACAGAAACAAGGGAGAATCTAAGATATATTATCCTCCTATTGCATATGCAGATGATGAGAATTATTATGTATCCAGGTTGTATTTTAATGACGGAGAAGTTATTACGAAGCCTGACTCTCACGAAACATATGTTATAGGTCATACCAGAAAGTTTATGGGTGCCTATAATATAAACAATGGTTATACTGTTTTTACCGTGGTATCTATTTTAGACAGCACAGATGAATATAACATTATTAAGATTATGGATTATAGCCTGAAGATTTATGACCGAATTGTATTAGATGCATCTAAGGTGACGGAAAATCAGGTTATTTACCAATAGATATAACAGGAAGGTGAAAAGAAATGATAAATGAAAATATCAGCAAGGTAAGAGAAAATATTGTTAAGGCATGTGAAAAGGCAGGAAGAAATCCTGAAGAGGTAACCCTTATTGCAGTAAGTAAAACCAAACCGGTTTCTGCCATAGAGGAAGCTCTTTTGTCAGGAACATTAGATTACGGGGAAAATAAGGTTCAGGAATTATGCGATAAATATGATGTTTTACCGAAAAATATCAGATGGCACATGATAGGTCATTTACAGAGAAATAAAGTTAAATATTTAGTTGGTAAAACGTATCTTGTTCACTCTGTTGATTCTTTAAGATTAGCAGAACAGATTGAAAAAGAGTTTGCTAAACATAATCAGGTTTGTGATATATTAGTGGAAGTAAATATAGCTCAGGAGGAAAGCAAATTTGGCATAAATGCAAAGGAGACAGAAGAACTTATAAGAAAAATTGCAAAATTTGAACATGTAAGAATTAAAGGGCTTATGACAATTGCACCATATACGGAGGATCCTGAAAGTAACAGAGATTACTTTAGGGAAATTAAGAAATTATCAGTTGACATAAGAGATAAAAACATTGATAATGTTAGTATGGATGTTCTTTCAATGGGAATGACAGGTGACTATATGGTGGCTGTGGAAGAAGGTGCTACCATGGTTAGAGTTGGAACCGGAATATTTGGTGAGAGAAATTATAATATATAAATTTAATGATAGATATAGGAGAGAATGATGTCAAAATTTGGGGATAAATTTAAAAATATTTTCACCGTGGATTATGAAGATGATTACGATGATGATTTCTATGATGATTACGAAGAGGATAATGCAGAGGAAGCAGAGCCGGTAGTAAAGAAAAAACGTGAAAGAGTGGTAAGGGATGATGACTTTGAATCAGCACCGTCACCTACACCTTCAAGAACAAGAACTACCCGTTCAACATCTTCCGCAAGAAACAGTGGAAGAAGTACAAGAAGCAGCAAGGTAGTACCAATGAGAAGTAACAGTGATATGGAAGTATGTGTTATCAAGCCGACAGCTTATGAGGAAACAAAGGATATTATTGATACATTATTAGATGGAAAGTCAGTGGTACTTAACTTAGAAGGAATGCGTTTAGAACTGGCACAGCGTATAGTTGATTCTGTCAGTGGCGGATGTTATGCCATAAGAGGAAATCTTCAAAAGATTAGTGGGTACATATATTTAGTAACTCCAAGTTCTGTTGACATTACAGGGGATTTCGCAGACAGTATCAGTGACAGAACCAGTGATTACAATTCAGCATCCTATGAATCCAGGAGAAGTTATTACGGTGAATAGATTTGAATAAAGAAGAACATTTTCTAATAAACAGGTTTAATGAGCTTGCAGATGTGGCATTTAATAGAAATATATATACCAACACCGAGTTTTTAAACATAAATGAAATAAATATATTAGAATCAGTGAAAAATAAATTACCTCCTGTTAGAATTAACCTTACAGGGGGTAATAATTATGCAGAAAGAAAAATTGCCATATTTTCTCCAATGGAGATATATTATCAGGAGGAAATTCCAGTTTCCATAATAAAAATTGCACCAAAGAATTCCAAATATGCTGACAATCTTACTCACAGGGATTATTTAGGTGCTATTTTAAATTTAGGAATTGTAAGAAGTAAAATAGGTGATATTTTTATAAAGGATAACATTGCATATATTTACTGTATGTCAGATATTGCAGAATATATATGTGAGAATCTCACAAAGGTCAAACATACTTTTATTGATAATGAGGTTTTACCGGTTAATAACAGCGTGGATATTAAACCTACATTAAAGAATATAACAGGTACCATTTCCAATGTAAGGCTAGACAGCGTTATATCCACGGCTTTTAATATGTCCAGAAACAGTATTATTGCCTATATCGAAAACGGCAAGGTGTTTGTTAATGGAAAATTAATAACATCTAACGGTTACAGTATTAAGGAAAATGATATTATTTCCGTAAGAGGGTTAGGCCGTTTCGTTTTCAACAGGGTGTTAAAGGAAACTAAAAAAGGAAGAAATCTTATATCCATAGACCTTTATGTTTAAAATTATATTTTCAGATTAAATTGAAAGGACGTTTCAGCAATGAACAAATATAAATACTGGCTTAAAATTGCCTTATTTGAGATGATTTTGATTATATTCGACCAGATAACCAAGTATTGGGCTGCAATCAGCTTAAAAGGCAAAAATGAATTTAATATAATTAAAGATGTTTTGTGTTTTCATTATTTGGATGGTGGAAATACAGGTGCAGCATGGGGAATGTTGTCTGGAAAGACTTTTTTATTTGTAATTTTTACTTTAGTGGCAATTGCATTTATTGTAAAAATTATGTCAAATATTTTCAGATTAATGCGATCTGATAAAAGCACAAAACTTGTGGCTCTAAATTATGTTTTTGCAACACTTATGGCAGGGGCGGTTGGCAATTTGATTGACCGCGTTTTACACCAGTATGTAATAGATTTTATATATTTTAAGCTGATTAATTTCCCAATATTTAATGTTGCAGATATTTATGTTACAGTTTCATGTTTCATTATTATTGTTATGTGCGCTTTTATTATAAGCGAAGATGATTTTAACAATATTATTTCTTTAAAAAGAAATGACAGCAGATAGGAGAAGCAGATAATGTGTGAAAAGATATGCATCAATGAAGAGACCCAGGGAAAGAGAATTGATAAGTTTTTAGGCAAGGCACTACAGGATACTTCCAGGTCATATGTACAAAAACTTATAGATGATAAAAATATTTTAGTGAATGGCCGGGAATGTAAATCTAATTATAAACTTAAATTAGGTGATGTTATATCCGTTGATATTCCGGAACCGATATTTGCCAGCATTAAAGCCGAGGATATCCCTTTGGATATTTTATATGAAGATGATGATGTTTTAATTGTAAACAAGCCTAAGGGCATGGTTGTACATCCTGCACCGGGACATTACACAGGAACATTAGTTAATGCTTTAATGTTTCATTGTAAAGATAATTTATCCGGTATTAATGGAGTCTTAAGGCCGGGGATTGTTCATAGAATCGATAAAGATACTACAGGCGCACTTATAATATGTAAAAATGATTACAGCCATAATTTTATTTCACAACAGCTTAAGGTTCATTCCATTACACGAAAATATGTAGGGATTGTCCAAGGCAGATTTGATGAAACTGAAGGCGTTATAGATGCACCAATTGGCCGTCATCCAAATAATCGGAAACAAATGTGCATTAATGAAAAAAACGGAAAGCCGGCAGTTACCCATTATAAGGTTTTAAAGCAATTAGATAAATATGCCTTTATGGAATTTCAGTTAGAAACAGGACGTACACATCAGATAAGAGTTCATATGGCAAGTATAAATCATCCTTTATTAGGTGACAGCATTTATAACCATAATAAATGCCCATATAAGCTTCAAGGACAATGTTTACATGCAAGGGTTATAGGTTTTGTACATCCTACAACAAAGGAATATATGGAGTTTGAGGCTCCAATACCGGAATATATGATTAATCTTATTGAGAAAGTGCTTTCATAGCACTTTTTTGTTATATCTTTATTCGTTAAACTTGTGTTTTGCGAATAGTTGTATTATAATAATTGAAAAAGTAAGAAAAAAATTTTTAGTACTATTTTTGCTTTTGGTGAGGTAATTTATGAAGCTTCAGAAATTATATAGTTATGTAAGACGTGCCATGGATGATTATTCTATGGTTGATGACGGTGATAAAATTGCTGTTGGTGTATCAGGTGGCAAAGACAGCCTGGCACTTTTATATGCATTAAGTGGTTTAAGAAAATTTTATCCTAAAAAGTTTGATATTGTGGCTTTGACGGTTAATTTAGGATTCAAAAATCAGGACTTTAATCTTATAAAAGATTTTTGTAAGAATTTAGATGTGGAATGTAAAATAATTGACACGGAAATTGGTGATATTGTATTTCATAAGCGAAAGGAATCTAATCCCTGCTCTCTTTGTGCCAAAATGCGCAAGGGTTCTCTTAATGATGTGGCAAAGAAAATGGGATGTAATAAGGTGGCATATGCCCATCACAGAGATGACATGATTGAAACAATGCTTATGTCACTGATTTATGAAGGGCGCTTCCACTGCTTTAATCCTGTTACATATCTTGACCGTATGGGGCTTAATGTTATACGTCCAATGATGTATGTTTCGGAGATGGATGTGATTGGTTTCGCCAATAAATATAATCTTCCGGTGGCTAAAAATCCATGTCCGGTGGACGGTCATACTAAAAGGGAATATATTAAAACTCTAGTCCGTCAGTTAAACAGGGAAAATCCTAATTGCAAAGACAGACTTTTTACTGCTGTTTTAAATGGCGGTTTTGATTAGATTTCAGGAGGAACAATGGCTACACAAAGAAATTATCATGATCAGGTTATTGTAGATAATAATTTAAAACTTAGGGAGTTGCTTAAAAGTCTTCCGGCGTTTTGTGGGGAGTTTTTTAGAGGAATTGAGCCTACTACTTCTTCTAGGACAAGAATTGCCTATGGATATGATTTATCAGTATTTTTTAATTACTTAAAATCAAATAATCCGAAATTAAAGAATGTTAATATTCATGATATAACCCTTGATGTGTTAGATAAGGTTACAGCTACTGATATTGAAGAATATTTGGATTATCTTAAGTTTTATATAGATTCAGATGGTAAGGAACACACTAACAAAGAATGTGGAATTAAAAGAAAATTAGGTTGTCTTAGAACCTTATATAAATTCTTTTATAAAAAAGAAAAAATAAGCACTAATCCTGCTTCTATTGTTGATATGCCAAAAATCCACGAAAAAGAGATTGTACGACTTGATGCAGATGAGGTAGGCAATCTTTTAGATGAGGTGGAAACAGGGGATAAATTAACGGATAATCAAAAGTATTTCCATGAAAAAACAAAGATTCGTGATGTGGCAATTTTAACATTGATGTTAGGTACAGGTATTCGTGTTTCTGAATGTGTGGGAATAGATATTGGAGATGTTGATTTTAAAAATTCAGGAATTAAAATCAGGCGAAAAGGCGGAAACGAAACTGTTGTATACTTCGGCAGGGAGGTTGAGGAAGCTTTACTTGATTATATAGAGGAAAGAAAGCATATTATTGCTGTAACAGGCCATGAAAATGCACTATTCCTCTCTCTACAGAAAAAACGTATGAGTGTGCGTTCAGTGGAAAAATTGGTAAAAAAATATTCTTCCTTAATTACTAATTTAAAGAAAATAACTCCTCATAAGCTTCGGAGCACATATGGTACATCTTTATATAAGGAAACGGGAGATATATATTTGGTTGCAGATGTTTTAGGACATAAGGATGTAAATACAACCAGAAAACACTATGCAGCTATTGAAGACGAACGACGCCGTAAGGCAAGAAATGCCGTCAAGTTAAGAAAAGATTAAAAGAAAAGACTAATTTTAAGAAGAAAATAATTTAGTTTGTATTTGGGGAAATAATACCGGAAGGGATAAACATCCTTTCCGGTATTATAATGTGGATGTAAAATAACATACGGATAACTTATTCTACTACCACAGAAACAAAAATATATAAATAAAAAGATTATTTATATTCATTAGAATAATATGAAATAACAATGTAGTTTCCGGCTGTAATGTTATCAGAGGAAAGTTCATTGTTTTTCTTTACCTCAGATATGTATTCAGGAACAGAAACATTGCTATTGGCAGTGTATTTCTGTGCTATGGATGTTAATGTATCTCCAGGCTGAACTTCATAGCTGGTGTAATATTTGTATGAAGGGTTATCTCCCTGTACAGTTGCGTTTACGTTAACGAAACTAATGGCTGTAACAACAGCTACTGCCAATAATGCAATAAAGCTACAGGATAAAATAATTCTCTTCTTTAATTCAGCAATGCGGGTACGTTTCTGTTGTGCAACAACTTCCCTTCTGTTGTAATTCATTGATTCTTTCATATGTAAATCCTCCGTCGAATAATTGTATTTATAAAAAGTAGTGAACATTTGTTCGTATCTTGTATTGATATAATATCACCAGAACAAATGTTTGTCAACAACATTTTCGAATATTTGTTCGATTTTGTTATTGCCTTTTCTTTTCATATATGATAATATTAACATATATTAAGTACATTAAACGGGACTTACAAATATGAAAAGGAGATTTTTTTTATGGCTGGAAAGATTACACCAAAACAGCAACAGATATTAGATTATATAAAAGATGAAATTTTGTTAAAGGGATATCCTCCTACTGTTAGGGAAATATGCGAGAAGGTATCCTTAAAGTCTACTTCTTCTGTTCATGCTCATCTTAACAGTTTAGAGGAAAAGGGCTATATCAGAAGAGACCCTACTAAGCCAAGGGCAATTGAAATTATAGATGATGAATTTGGATTGTCCAGAAGGGAAATGACCAATATACCTGTTATAGGACGGGTGGCTGCCGGAGAACCACTGCTTGCTGTGGAGAATATTAAGGATTATTTTGCCATACCTACAGAGTTTTTGCCTAATGCAGAGACATACATATTAGAGGTTCATGGAGACAGTATGATTAATGTAGGTTTTTTAGAGGGAGATTATCTTATTATAGAAAAAACTGATACTGCTAAGAACGGAGATATCGTTGTGGCTTTAATAGATGATTCTGTTACAGTTAAGCGTTTTTACAAGGAAAACGGATATATCAGACTTCAACCTGAAAATGACAACATGGATCCTATTATTGTGAATGACTGTATTATTGTTGGAAGGGCACATGCACTTTATAGAAGAAATATTATGTAAAATTAGATGGTTAATTTATTATTGAGATTAATGAGCTCTTATTCATAAAAAATCCGGTGTTAAACATTTCTGCTTAATACCGGATTTTTGCTGTTCTATTTAATTTTGAAATTAGTAGGCAAGACATTTATCAAGAGAATCAATGATACCTTCTTTATCCATATCATGACCGATAAATACCAATTTAATCATTCTGTCTCCTACTTTTTCATCCCAATCATCTATAAGTGTAGGGTCTTCCTGCATCATTTTCTGACGAACCTTTTTAGGAGCTGTAGCAACCCACTGACCTGCATTGGAAATGTTGCACTGCTTTCCTGCCTGCTCAAAAAGATAAGCATTATTGTTATCTTCAGCTGCCCAGATAAGACCTTTACTTCTTATAATTGTTTTTGGCATATTGTCAAGCCAGTCCTCAAATTTTTCCTTTTCAAAAGGAGTTCTTCTGTAGTAAACGAATGAGCCGATGCCGTACTCTTCCGTTTCACCCTCTCCGTGATGGTGATGATGGTGGTGATGACCGTGTTCGTCATGGTCGTGATCATGCTCGTCATGATGATGCTCATCGTGTTCATGCTCATCATGTTCCTCCACTTCCTCATGGTGCTTGCGGCGTTCATCTTCCTCACTGTAATCGTATGAATCTAATTCCTGAATCCAGCCGGCAGACATACTTGCATCTTCAAAATCAAATCTGTTAGTGTTAAGAATTTCATCAACGTCAATCTGTCCGTATGTTGTTTCAAGCATAACAGCTTTTGGCTGAAGCTTTCTGATAATTGCCTTAACCTTGGCAAGCTGTTCAGGTGTAACTGTATCAACTTTATTTAAAATAATGGTGTTACAAAATTCAATCTGCTGAATTAAAAGATTTTCAATATCTTCATCATCTATGTCATCTTTTACAAGATTTTCACCACAACCAAACTCATCTGCCATCCTTGCAACGTCAACTACTGAAACAATATTGTCTAAGCGGGCAATTTTTGCTCTCTTGTCATAAGAACCGTCTAACATCGTAATGGATTGAGCTATAGGAATTGGTTCGCAAATACCACTGGCTTCAATTAAAATATAGTCAAACTTTCCTGAACCAATTAAATCAACAATCTGATTAATAAGATCAACTTTTAAAGTACAGCAAATACAACCGTTTTGCAGTGGAACTAAATTGTCATCTTTCTGGGTAACCTGTCCGCCCTTGGCAATTAATGAGGCATCAATGTTTACCTCGCCAATATCATTTACAATAACAGCAACCTTATATCCCTTCTGATTTGAAAGAACCTGGTTAAGTAATGTTGTTTTGCCGGCTCCTAGGTAGCCTGTAAGTAATGTGACAGGAACTAATTTTCTTGCTGTCTTTTCCATATTATCTACTTCCCTTCGTTAATAATTTATTTATATAATATTGCAGTATACTGCAAAGATATAATCCTCTTAAACCATTATATGGTAATACAAAAATATACATATAATGTTAAGTAAATGTTAAATATCTATTTTAAAATATAGGCTGTGTAACCTTTCATTTCAAAATCAGGTTTTACAGCTATATTATTACCTGAAATCAAATCTGTAAAAGTGTCTTTTTCTGAATTAAAGGAACAGCTGAAACTGTTCTCATCTGCATTAATTGCCACATAAATATTTTCACCATTACAGCTTCGTTTAAATATACATTGTCTGTTTGTAAGAACAACTGATGTAAAATCTCCATAATTTAATGCCTGCTGACTCTTTTTTATGTGGGATAATTTTGCAATATAGGCACTTAATTCATTGAAAACAGGTTTATCAAAGCTTGGTCTTAAAGCAGGATCTCCCTGATTTTTATCTGCCCTTTCACCCCACTCGCTTCCATAATAGATACAAGGAATACCAGGCATGCCAAATAAAAGTGCATAAATAAGCGGCAGATGATTTTCGTTGGAAAGAATACTTGCCACTCTTGTAACATCGTGGTTATCTACAAATGACAACAAGTGTTTTCCTTTGTAAAGAGTCCAGTTCTCCGGACCAAACTGACGAAGGAGTGAATGATTAATTTCAAACATATTCATGCTGTTAAAGCTGGAATAAAGTCCCTTGCAGCATTCATAATTAGTGGCACTGTTAAGCATTTCAGGATTCATGCGCTGGTTATAATCTCCGTGAAGCATTTCTCCTACTAAAAAGAAATCATCTTTAAGACTATCAACATGTTTTCTTAATCTTCTTAAGAAGTCAAAATCAAGACAATATGCTACATCAAGACGTATTCCGTCAATGTCAAACTCTTTTATCCAGAAGGTTACGGCATCTAAAAGATATTCTACTACATCGTTGTTGTAAAGATTAAGTTTTACAAGGTCATAATTGCCTTCCCAGCCTTCGTACCATAAACCGTCATTGTAGTTTGAATTCCCGTTAAAATCAATATTAAACCAATGAAAATAAGGTGAGTTTTCCCGATTCTTTATCACATCCATAAATGGCGGAAAACCACGTCCTACATGATTAAAAACGCCGTCAATAACTACTTTTATTCCGTTGGAGTGCAACTGACTGCACAATTCCTTAAAATCGGAATTATCCCCTAATCTTACGTCTAATTGCTTATAATCTCTTGTATTGTATCCGTGAGTATCAGATTCAAATATAGGTGAAAAATAAATGGCATTGGCACCTATTTCTTTGATATGGGGAATCCATGAGGCAACCTTTGTAATACGATGGGTTAAAACTCCGTCATTTTCAAAGGGTGCACCGCAAAATCCTAAGGGATAAATCTGATAAAATACACTCTCATATGCCCACATTTATATCTCATCTCCTAAAGTTCGTTTATATTAACGGTTTTGCCATCCCGCCAGATTCTTTCCAAATCATAGAATAGTCTGTCGTCCTGATTAAATACATGAACTACAATATCCTTATAATCCATTAAAATCCAGTTGGCATTATTATATCCCTCAATGCTTTTTGGGTGAACATCTTCTTTACCTAACTGTTCAACAACATTGTCAGCTATGGCTTTTATCTGGTTAATATTACTTCCACCGGCTATTATAAAATAATCAGCCAAAACTGAAATTTCCGAAATATCAATTATGGAAATATCCATTCCTTTTTTATCATCAATTGCATTATAGGCAATTTTTACCATTTCCTTTGAGGTCATGTATTAATTCTCCTTATTTTCGTTAATTACATTTTTATAATAAGAATATGCTTTACTTGTGTTATCATCAATTAAATCAGCTGAATTTACCTGTAAATAATCCATGGTGTCTTTTAATATGTCATACACAAGTAAATCTAAATTTTTTAAAGAAATGCTTCTTAAATAATCTAAATTAGGCTGCTTTGTCCGTCCCGGTTCAATGTAATCTGCTGAAAAAATTATTTTTTCCAAATCAGTCATATCTTCCCTGCCTGTAGTATGCCAACGGATGGCAGATAATATTTCAGGGTCGGTAATATTATACTTCTTTTGGGCAATAAAAGCTCCTACCTTAGCATGTAACAAATCAGGCTTTTTCTTTTCTGAATCAGATACTTCTATATTGTTTTCATAACATATATTTAAAAGCTCAGAATCACTCATGTATTTGGCACAATCATGAAGAATACCTGCAAAATAAGCTTTGTTAGGGTTTACCTTAAAATGCTCCGCCATGGTTTTGGCTGTGTCTGCAACTCCTAAAATATGTTTAAAACGGGAAGGTTTCAATAAACTTTCCAAATCTTCCTTGATTTTATTAATGGACCATGCCTTATTTACATTGTTATTGTTGTTGTATAAATTATTTTCTACAATATATTCGTATACAGGTTCAGGGACCATGGATTTTATGGCTTCATAACTGTTGCAGCGGATATAACTTGAAGAAATATCAACTGCAGGCATGGAAAGAATACCAATATGAGTATTGTACTCCTTCTCTATTTCAGAAATATTAACATCCATTTTTTTTGAACTTTCGTCGTCACGCTTAACGGCAATAAGCTTAGCAAACTTTAATATAACGTCAGGTCTGTACCAGCTTTTAAAAGAGGCAATGGAATCACTTCCCATAATAAAATAATATTCATTTTCAGGGTGAAGCTCCTTTAACATATGAAGAGTGTCTGCTGTATATGTTACATCATGACTGTTAAGCTCAAAATCGGAAAATCTGATTTTGTCCAGTGAACCAATGGCAAGCTTAATCATATTTGCCCTGTGAAAATTGCCTGTTATTTTGTTCTTATCCTTATGAGGAGGATAAGGAGTTGGCATAATTAATATTTCATCAAGATTAAATTGCTTAAGCGCTTCTTTTGCAATTGTAATATGAGCATTATGAATGGGATCAAAAGTTCCTCCCAGTATACCGACTTTCATTACGCACTCCTTTAATTACGGTAAAATGATTTTTCTGTTCTTTTCTTCTTTTGCAGGTCTGTATAATACAATTTTACGACCAATAACATGAACCACTTCTGACTTTGTTCTTTCAGCTAAAACCTGAGCAACCTGATGGCAGTCATCAAAGCAGTTCTTTAATATGTTTATTTTAATTAATTCTCTTTTTTCCAAGGCTTCATCAATGGCTGATGTAAGTTCCGGTGTTACGGAGGACTTACCAACCTGAAATATAGGCTGTTCCATTGCTGAAATTTTTCTTAAATATGCTCGCTGTTTACTATTCATTTTTTTCTCCATTTATTTGTAATAATCAAACTGGTGACCATAAATTTTTACTGTATCACCGTCTTTTATACCGAGATTTTCCAATTCTTCCAATATGCCATTATCCTTCATAAAGTTCTGGAAGAACATAAATCCTTTTTCAGAATCAATATTTGTATAACCAAGCATACGTTCAATTCTAGGTCCCTCAACAGAATAAAGTCCGTCTTTGATTTTTTCTACCGTGTATGGCAATTCAATTCCTAACTGGTAATCTTCAGGGTTATATTCCTGTTCATATACTGTTGGGGCATCATCAAACTGATCAAGCATTTCCCTTACATAGAATAATAATTCCTTAAGTCCCTTACCGCTTACGGCAGATATTGGAAATACTTTAATTTCCGGTTCAAATTCTGCCTTGATTTTATCGATAACCTCGTTAGTGTCACCATATATAGCATCGATTTTGTTGGCAGCTATAACCTGAGGACGGGTAAGAAGTTCAGGGTTGTATGCTTCAAGCTCCTTATTAATAGCCTTAATATCAGCTATAGGATCACGTCCCTCTACGGAAGCTGCGTCTATCATATGAATGATTACTTTGGTTCTTTCAATATGCTTTAAGAATTTGTGACCTAATCCTACTCCTTCAGATGCCCCTTCAATTAATCCCGGAATATCTGCGATTACAAAACCCCTTCCACCATCTAAATCCACAACACCAAGGTTAGGATTTAATGTTGTAAAGTGATAGTTGGCAATTTTCGGGTCTGCATTGGTAACTCTTGATAAAAGAGTTGATTTACCTACATTTGGAAAACCTACAAGTCCTACATCGGCAATACTCTTTAATTCAAGGGTAACATTTAATTCCATGCTTTTCTGACCCGGCTGGGCATACTTTGGAACCTGCATTGTAGCTGTGGCGTAATGCTGATTTCCCTTACCACCACGTCCACCTTTAAGTACAATGACACGTTGATTTTTGCCACTCATATCTGCAACAATTTTGCCGGTTTCAGCTTCTCTTATAATGGTACCTTCAGGAACTCTTATAATAAGGTCTGCACCATTCTTACCTGTTTTATTCTGTTTTCCGCCTTCCTGTCCCGGTTCCGCTTTGTAGTTATGTTTATGTCTGAATTCATAAAGAGTATTAAGTCCTTTATCAACTTCAAATATTACATCTCCACCTTTTCCACCGTCGCCACCGTTTGGGCCACCGTTTGGTATATATAATTCTCTTCTAAATGAGACGTGTCCGTCTCCACCTTTTCCGGATTGGATAAAAATTTTAGCAAAATCTGCAAACATGATAAATCCTCCATTATTTAAAATAGGCTCCAAATCAAAACCTGATTTGAAGCCCAATACTGTTCGTGTATAAATTATTCAGCTACCGGATAAACAGAAACCTGTTTCTTGTCTCTGCCTTTTCTTTCAAATCTTACGATTCCATCAGCTGTAGCAAATAATGTATCGTCACCACCACGTCCTACGTTAACGCCCGGGTGAATCTTTGTTCCACGCTGTCTGTAAAGAATGTTTCCTGCTAAAACAAACTGTCCGTCTGCTCTTTTAGCACCAAGTCTCTTTGACTCTGAGTCTCTACCGTTCTTTGTAGAACCCATACCTTTTTTATGAGCGAAGAACTGAAGGTTCATCTTCATCATAGCTATACCTCCTTATAATCTAATGATATAAAATCTTTGTATTCTTTTTCCAAATCCCTAAGTCCTAAAACAAGAGATTTAAGTAAAATTTCTGCTTCCATGCCGGGCTTGTCGTCTAGCATATAATCAATAACGCCGTCATCCTCATGTTGAAAAACACTGAATCTTTCTTCAGTAAGTTCTTCAATGGAATTCATGCAGTTAATGGTTAAAGCAGAAATGCCTGCACATACAATGTCATATCCGGCTTCCGAATATCCGCTGTGTCCGCTTACACGAAAACCAACATAATCATTATTACTGCAATAAATAGTAATGTTTGTCATATCTTATACCTTCACTATGCATTGATCTTGTCAATCTTAAGCTCTGTATACTGCTGTCTATGACCATTCTTTTTATGATATCCGGTTTTTCTCTTGTACTTGTAAACGATAACTTTCTTAGCCTTGCCATCGCCAACAACTGTAGCTTCAACTGATGCACCGTCAACTGTTGGGTTACCAACCTTAACATCATCACCGCTAACCAAAAGAACCTGATCAAAAGTAAACTTGTTTCCAGCTTCAACGCCGAGCTTTTCAACTCTAACTGTTTCGCCTTCAGAAACCTTATACTGTTTACCACCTGTTGCTATAACTGCGTACATTATGGGCACCTCCTATTACTCATTACTCGCCAGCTTCGGTGACTGCATATGCAGTACTTATAACCACACTGAGCGGCATACCATTGTATAATAACATCATAAGATGTAGATGTCAATTGATTTTTGACGATATATTACATGATTTAGGTTATTAATTTATTTTTATACTGTCATTTTGAGATATTGGAATAACTAAATAGGTTTCACCGTCAATATCTTCCTGGCGTATAAGTTCACGCTTCTCATCGTTTACCTTAATTATTATATCACTTCCCTCTGTATCATAGGCCTGGGCAATTTTTCTGTTAAGCTCTTTTATTTCTTCTTTTAAAAGCACTTTTTCGTTATTGTCCTTTACTGCCTTTACTGCTTTATTAGGAATAATATCTCCTAAAAGAGGCAGTTCGTCTTTATCTATTGCAGTAATATATTCTTTACCGATTTTGTCGGCTTTATTCTCTTCTATTCCTGCATAAGTCAGGGCACTTTTTATATTTTCTTCGTTTACTACTGTTTCAGGCTCTGAATCAGAAATTTGCGCCAGTTCAATATTAACTGATTCCATAACCTCTTTTAAATCATCCTCAGAAGTTACATCAGATACCATATCGCAAAGTACGTTCTGCTTCTGGACAAAGGTAAGTTTCTCACGGCATCCCAGTATATCCTGAATTAACTCATTATGAGGATTCTTGCTGTCAGCCGTGTACATTAATACTGAATGAATGTCACTGCTTCTTTCGTTAAATGCCGGGAAAATAAATCCTGTTTCAGGCATTCCAACCATCCACTCCCTGTTAAGGGTTCCAATGCGCATATCGCTTTTGTTATATCCAAGTCCCGGCTTTGATAAAATCATAGGACAAATGGCACATATTATGTACTCATACACTTCTTCTGATTCATCAAGCTTGTTATTATCTGTTGTTTTAGTCATAACGTCATATACATCATGGAACAGTAAAATAAGATAGTTGCCTAAAGAGTCATATTTTTCTATAACCATGTCATAGAAAGCATCCAATAATCCCTGATCCTTTAAACCGCTTTTCTTAATTCCTAAAAGGAACTGCTGATGGCCTCCCGGCTGTTCTTCTTCAAGTGGGAAATCCAGTTCAAGTATATTATTTCCAACATTTGTGGATAAAACTTTTTTTGCAATTTCTAAATATTTATAATATTCTTCATCTTCCAAATTTAAAAATGTTTCATCTAATTTTATAACTTTATTTTTTGAATCATTTACATAACATCCACACATTTTTGTAAATGTGCAGCTGTCTTTCTTTAGTCTTCTTCGTAATTCACCAATAGATTTTTTATCCATTATAGCCTCCCTTGGTTGTTGTAGTTTATTTGTCGTTAGTTATGTCACCGCTACCCTTTAAGTCTATTTTATCACCTAAATATTTAGGTTCCGGACGGGCAATGCACTTGCCAAATGCCTTTATCCTTGCAATATATTCCCTAAACTGCCAATATATCATTTTTTTGCTGTAGTACCGTAAATCCGATGATACACCATAGGCATCAAGTCCTAAGCTTTTGGCAATATAAAGAGCCCTGTACAAATGATATTTCTGGGTAACAATAATCACTTTTCTGGCACCAAAAATTTCCTTTGCACGATACATTGAATCGTAGGTTTCAAAACCTGCGTGATCCATAAATATATCCTCTGAAGGAACACCTTCGTTAATTGCGTAATTTTTCATGGTATTTACTTCGTCATAATTTTCTCTGCCATGATCCCCTGACATAAGTATTTTACCGGCTGCATTGTCCTTATATAATCTGTCACCGATTATAATTCTATCTTCAAGCATATTAGTAGGTGAGCCGTCTTTTCTCACTCCGGCACCTAAAACAATAATGCAGTCAGCATCCATATCTTTAGCATCCTCTAATGAAATGACATTTTCGGATACAGAGTTAGTCATGTACAGATTTATACCAACAACTGCTAACAGTGTTACGAGACAAATAAAAAGTATCCATAGGAAAATTTTTATCAGCATTTTTTTAAATCCACCTTTTTGTTTCTTGTCCGCTTTAGTACCTTTTTGGTCTTTGCACTTTTTCATTCTGCTTTCTCCTTTAGATTTAACCTAAATTATTACGGTACTGTGAAGGAGTAAGACCTGTAATACTTTTGAAGGTTTTCATAAAGTGTTTTTCATGGTCGTATCCTACAGCCTGAGAAATTTCATTTATTTTCATATCTGTTTCAGTAAGAAGTTTTTTTGCTTCTCCAACACGGATGTTTTTTAAGTAGTTGACAAAATTAGTTCCGGTATACTGCTTAAATGTATAAGAAAATAATGAATAATTCATGGATATATAATTAGAAACAACAGCCATATTCAAGTCTGTAGCATATTTTTCCTTTATATATTCAATAGCTTTTTGCATTTTTATATTAGTTTTGTGTTCGTCTATATCCTGACCTACAAGTTCGTTAAAATGGTTAATCCATTCTTTTATCACATCCATGTATACATCAATGGTTTCAAAGGCATATATATCAGCTAATTCATTAATGTCCTCTTCTTTGTTGGCTAAAACATTTTTATAAACCTTCATTGTGGTTCTTATAATTATTTTCATTTGCTCCTGAAACTCATTAATGTTGTATTTGCCGGACTTTACACCTTCTGAAAATGCAGTAAGCTGTGATATAGCTTCCTCTAACTTGTTTGAACAAATAAGATTGGCTGTCTGCATCATATATTTAACACCATATTCAAAGTCTTTAGGAAGTTCTTTGAAACCATCTGCATCTACTAACTTTTCGCATTTTTCAAAGGAAAATCTTCTCATTTGTGCAGCTTCGCAAAAAGCCTGTTTAACGTCAAAGAAATTTTCATATACTAAACTTACACCAACATAGTAATGCTGAAGTTTGGCTTTAACATCGTTAAAATATTGGGCATCAGTAATAATAAAGTTAAGAGAGTCACGCCCCTGAACATAGAAATACTTATCCTTTTCCGTAAATTCATTATCGTCTTCCTTTGCACTAAAACAAAATACTGCATACTTATCAAAAGGAATGTATTTGTGTATTATATGGCATGTGTTTTCAAGTTCTGCCACGGTAATATCATCGCAGAAAATCATATATTTAAGCTGCTGGAAGGCTACGTTACGCTCCTGCATGTATTTTTCCTGTTCTGCTTCATAGATGTCTTCAAACTTAACTAATGTTTCCGTGATTTTTTTTCTATCTACAGGTTTTAAAATATATTCCTGAACTCCGTTTTTAAGCATACCTACCGCATAGTCGAAATCATCAAATCCACTTACTGCGGCTATTAAAGGCTTCTTCTTAAATTCTGAAGCTTTGCTTACTAATGTAATTCCATCCATTTTAGGCATTCTAATATCTGTAAACATTACGTCCACTTCCTGATTTTTTAGAATTTCAAGAGCAGCTTCACCGTTGTTACATTCAATAATATTTTCTATTTCCACACCGCTTCTCTCAATCATAGAGCGAACGCCCTGCCTTATTAATTTCTCATCTTCAACTAAAAGTAAAGTTTTCATTATTGATTCTCCTTGTCAAGTGGTATTTTTATAAGCACTTTTGTGTATACGCCTTCTTTTGAAAAAATCTGTAAACCGTATTCGGCTCCAAAGTACATTTTTAGTCGTTTAGAAACGTTATATAAAGCACGTCCGTGTTCCTTAGATTCATCAACTCCATCAGCGGCATTTATACGTTCTCTAAGTTCCTGTAATTTCTCTTCGGACATACCTGCACCGGCATCGGATACTTCTATATTGACTACATTATTTTCTTCAAATGCCTTAATATAAATATAAGTGTCTTCTGCCATATTTTCAATACCGTGGTATACGGAATTTTCTACTAAAGGCTGTAGAGACATTTTAGGTATTCTAAGTTTCATATATTTATCAGGTATATTAAGAGACAAATATATTTCGTAGTCAAATCTTAAATTTAGAAGATTTAAATAATTTTGTATGTAATGAATCTCCTCACTTAATTCTACCATACCTGAGGTCCATTTCATACTATATCTGAACATTTGCCCCAGGGATGTAATGGCATCTGATATTTCAAACTCAGACTTAATTTCAGCCATCATTTTTATTGTTTCAAGAACGTTATACATAAAATGAGCATTTATCTGATTTTGTAGGGATTTAATCTCTGCATTTTTTACCAGCAGCTGTTTTTGGGTATTTTCCCGGTTTAACTCATCAAGGGAAACAACCATTTTGTTTATTTGTTTACCAAGCTCTGATATTTCATCATTTCCTGATTCTGTAAGTTTAATGTTCTCGCCATTTTCAATTTGGGCAACTTCACTGGTTAGAATATTAAATCTTCTAAAAATATTTCTTATCATAAAAAATACAATAATTATGAATATTGCCGTTGAAATAAGCATAACGTACAAGTAAGGTATCTGGCTCATATAAAAGGAGTCAACGGTATCTTTTATTCCTTTTATATGTACAAAACATCCATTCATGGAAGGTAAATCAGATACAGAAACAATACAGCTTTGATTGTTAAAAGTTGCAAAAACTGACTTGTTTTTTAATTTATATGTAAATTCAAACAGTTTTTTTCTGTTTTTATCAAAAATCTTTTTGTTTTTGTCTGAAGAATAAATGCCACCGTTATTGTCCACAAAACAGCATAGTTCACTGTTATTTTCGTCAAAATATCCTGAAAACATATTTTCAAGAGGCGTTGATATTTCTAAAATAGCAAGGAGTCTGCCGTTGTCATCTTTTATCTGGCTTACTAAACCTATCAGGTGAGAGTTTTTATTTACACTATCAGGAAACACCTTATCTAAATAATCTATCTGCCATGGACTGTATTTATAAGTATCTGCCCAGTCCATATTTGAAAGCCGTCTTATTTTGTAAAATGATGGTTTTTTCTCTGTAATGTCAGCGTTTACAAAAAGCCGCACCTGATATATGTAAGGATTAATAGTGGTCATGGTTTCAAGGGCAGACAGTTCTTTTTTGTAAAAATTGATTTTTTCAGAAGAACTTAATTCCTCACCTTTTTGTCTTAACTTTATATAATCCTTAATGGAGTCATTTTGTTCTATTGTCTGTTTGGCTAAATTACAAACTTCCTGTATATCATTGGCATTTTGCAAAAAAGTTTTCATATAAATTTTTTCGTCTTTTAATGCAATATCTTTGGCATTGCCGCTCATGTTTATAAACATAATAATAGTCCAGGAAACGGCACATAAAATTATAAATGTGGTAATTATAATAATTACTTTGCCGCTTAGGGAGTTTATATGCATTTTAAATTTGATTTTATTAGAAACACGTTTCATTTATTTATCTAAACCTAACTTTTCTATATTTTCCTGTATTTTTAATGTAAGGGCACTTAACACCCTTTCGTATCCCATCTGATATCTTTCTTTCATATAGTTGTTATAAATTTTATCAAATTCCCTGTCGGATTTTGATAGTAATAAAAGAGGTAAAACGTCACCCCATTTTTTTTCGGCTTTGTTTTTAATTTTTCCAACATCTGTTGAAGTGTCAAAAACAATGGTATATTGCCCAACGTATGTGGTATAAGGATATGACCATTTTTGTATAAGGATATGACCATTTTTTTAGCTGGGTAACGGGATTATCAGGATCATCCTTAATCCACTGGGATGCCATGGCATCATTTTGCATCATCCAGTAACAGGAATCACCTCCATATATACTGTTGTATTTTTTACGGTCAGTGTATAGAAGCTTTCTAACGTCATCCTTTATTTCAGGAACACCATCTTTGTTGTAGTCCCACATCTCACCCTGGGTTCCTAACCATGTCATTTTCTGCCCTTCTTCACTTAAAAGGTATGTGAGAAGTTTTATGGCAGCCTTAGGGTTTTGGCACTTCTTTGAAATCATGGTTACAGTCCAGCCATTTACGCTTGTTCCCGGAAGAGTGTAGTCGTCACCGGAAAGATTTTTCGGACCGTCAACGGCAATGTATATGCTATCAGGATTGTTTTTATAAAGATTTTTTTCCTGATCAGATAAATCCGTATATTGATATATCATGCAGAAGTATTGTCCGTTATTAATTTTTTCAGATTTCTGGGTTCGACTCTCAACAAAAATTTCATCCTTTAAAAGACCTTCTCCGCCAAGTTTTCTAAAGGCTTTAAGCCATGTAATATAGTCCTTGTTTTTTTAACGGTCAATGGCATTCCCTTTTTTGTCAACGTAAGGAACCGCTAAGAAATCCAAAAGATAATTATCAAAGGAATCACAGCCTATATCGTTAAATTCAGTACAACCTACAGGAATCATTTCATTTCCGTCAATTGTAGGAAACATTTTGGCTGCTTTTTCTACTGCTTTAACAAAGCCTTCAGGTGTAGTCATATCAGGACTTCCAATGGCTTCGTAAATATCCTTTCTTACAAGAAAGGCTTCATTGGAAGCTAAATTATCATATTTTTCGTAATCTGACGGAGAACAGGCTGAATTTGGATAGCCGTATAAATGTCCGTTAGGTCGTGAGTGCCACTTTACAACCTGCTCATTTACAACGTTATAAAAGTAAGTATCGTATTCATCTGCAAGTTTATCCAGAGCATATACTTTTTTATCGTTTATCATTTCACTTATTTCAGGTTCCCACCATCCCAGAGTTATTAAATCAGGAAGGGAATCGGAGGCAATCATTGAATCCAGCTTCTCATTGGGATTGCCGGTTGGTGTAATAAAGCTGATGTTACACTTGGTTTTCCTGGTAATGGCCTTTGATACAATGTTATTACCCCAGTCTGTATTAAACCACGAAAAATTTATATACCATGACAAATCTGTATATTTTTCTGCTTTTTCTTTTTTTCCACAACTGCAAAACAGCGATAATGCCAGTGCAATGCATAACAATACACTAATTATCTGTTTATGTTTCATTACTTATCACCTACTATTTCATTTAATGGCTTTTCTTTTTTTTGGCGGGAAATTTCCATTAAGCCTAAATGTGTCATTCCCCATATATTACATTTAACGTAATCACAGTCAACATATGATTTTAAGATGTCTTCAAGATTTTGGTAACTTTCTTTTTTAGACATATTTATAAAATCTACAATTATAATTCCTGAAATATTACGAATCCTAAGCTGCTTAGAAATTTCAAGGGCTGCCTCAAGATTGATTTTTTCAAATGTTTTTTCTTTGTTACTACGAAATTCTGCTTTTCCCGTATTTACATCTATTACAGTTAACGCTTCCGTAACTTCAATTACCAGATAAGCTCCTGACTTAAGCCATACTTTTTTTGATAATGCATTTTTCAAATGTTTTCCTAAAGCATATTTGTTACATAAGCTTATGGAAGTATCTGTAAAATAAGTTGCAGATATCCGGCTATTTGTAAGAAATTTATAAACATTTTCATTGTCTGTTTTTATTTCTCCTGAATATTTATTTATAAATTCATTACATGCATTAACAATTTTGTTGTTTTCAAAAAGCAAAGCTTTAGAAGTTGAAAAATTAAATTTCCTTAATATATCTTCATATTGTTTCTTTAATAAATCAGCCTGAGCTAATATATCCTCCATGGAACAATCGGCTCCGGAAGTTCGTAAAATAAATCCATATTCCCCGGTGTCAAGAGAGGAAAGGGACGACTTTAACCGGTTGCGTGTGTCATTATCCGTGATTTTTCTTGATATGCTTATTCCACTGCCACCTACTACCATTACCAAATTATCAGAAGAAAGGTTTAGCTTTAAGGTAAGGGCATAGTCCTTGGTTTTTATTTTGTCTCCTGCAACCTGAACTAAAATTTTGCCCCCGGACTTTGGCTTTTTCTCTATATTTTTAAGGGAAAGAAATCCTTTTAAATTGTCCCCGAATTCCACGAAAGCTGCATCAATATTTTTTACAACATCCTTAACATATCCGCAATAGATATTACCTATTAATGAATTGTCACTGAAATTTTGAATACGATACAATTCATCATTAATAAAATAAAATCCAAGTAATATGTTATTATAAAAATCACTTATAATCAGCCTGTTATCCAATGTTTTCTCCTATATCACTACCAATATTATCTAAGGAAATGAGCTTGCCATCCTCAGTGCAATACATATCAAGACGCTCATAAATATATGAGGTATCACTTTTTTGTGTGAAATTTTCAAGGGCTGTAACTACTAATTCTGGTTTCAGATTTTGAGCACTTCCCTGGGCAAGCTTTATAAAAATGCCATTATCCTCTTTTTTGATGGAATATATCAATGGCTTTATATCTACTTCCTTCTCACTTTTCTTAGTCTTCTTAATTACATTGATGGAATCCTGATTTATAAAACCGGTAATATCATCGTCTGTAAATATATCTGTATATACAAAATAATCTGCAGCAGACATAACAGCCATGGCATTTTTGGCATTATCAGGAAGTAATTTATAGCTTAAAACTTTTACTCCTTCAACGTTTTGCTCGTTTATTCTTTCTATTGCCTCTTTAGTAGAAAGGGTGGAGTTTACTTCCATATCAAAGTATTCACCTTTACTTAAAACACCTACACTAAGAGGTGCTGCAAAAGACATTTTCTGGTGAGGTGAAAAACCTTCCGAATATGCCACATCAATTTCACCACGGCGCATTACTTTTTGAAAATATCTAACCATATCCAAATGACCTATAAATTTCATTTGTCCCTGTTTTGAAAAACGCACTCTAATTTTCATGGCAAATACCTCCTCCAAAAGATGCTGCTCCACATCCGGAACATTTCATACGACAGTTAGGAGTTACGGTTTCATTATGGGCATTATGCCATTCTCTAAGTAAGAAATTTTTAGTTACTCCTGTATCAATGAAATCCCAAGGGAAAATTTCATCTTCTTTTCTTTCTCTTGTTACATAAAAATCAACATCTATATTTGTTTCTTTAATGGCTTCCTGCCATAATTCTTCATTATGAAATTCTGACCAGGCATCATATATTCCACCTTTTTCATATACATAAAGAATGGTTTTGGCCAGTTTTCTGTCGCCTCTTGCCAGTAAACCTTCAAGTACACTTATATCTGACTCATGCCAATGATATTTAATACTTTTTCTGTTTAACAGAGTTTTTAATTTGTCATTAACTCTTCGTGCCTTATCCAGGAAAACTTTGGAGGTACACATAGGTGCCCACTGAAATGGTGTAAAAGGCTTAGGCACAAAGAAAGATGTGCTGGCAGTAATCTGGCATTTTCCGTTTCTCTTTTCTTTTGGCACTGTTTCATAATATAATTCAGCTATTTTTTCGCATAAATCCATTATTCCGTCAACATCGTCGTTAGTTTCAGTTGGCTGACCTAACATAAAATAAAGCTTTACTTTATTCCAGCCACCTTTAAATGCCTGTTCACATCCATTTAAAATATCCTCTTCCGTAAGTCCTTTATTAATAACGTTACGCATTCTTTGGGTACCTGCTTCCGGAGCAAAGGTTATAGAGCTTTTCTTTACATCCTGTACCTTGCTCATTACATCTAAAGAAAAGGCATCAATTCTAAGAGAAGGCAGGGAAATATTTATATGTCGTGATTTACACTCTTCTATTAAGAAATCAATAAGCTCTTTTAAATGACTATAGTCACTGGTGCTTAAGGAACTTAAGGAAATTTCTTCCTGCCCTGTGGCTTTTAGCATGGTTGTAGCTAAATATTTTAATTTTTCAAGGCTTTTTTCCCTTAACGGCTTATATACTGAACCTGCCTGACAAAAACGACACTCTCTTATACAGCCTCTTTGTACTTCAAGAACACATCTGTCCTGTGTTACCTTAATAAAGGGAACAAGAGGCTTTTCAGGGTATTCTACTTTGTCAAAATCAAGTACAATATCTTTTCTCACGCCACCTTTGGCATGAGGGTTATTAGGAACCATTTCTTTAATGGTGCAGTCTTCATTGTATGTCACATCATAAAATGCCGGGACATACATACATGGAATTTCCGCAGCCATTTCCAAAAACTCTTTCCTTGTACCACCTTTTTTCTTGTTTTCTTTATATAAATCAAGGAGGTGATAAAATTCAGTTTCCCCTTCGCCCATATAAAAAATATCAAAAAAATCTGCTACCGGTTCCGGATTGTAAGAACATGGACCGCCACCCATAACAATAGGCTCATCCTCACCTCTGTCCTTTGAAAGTAAGGTCACCTGACTTAAATCAAGAAGCTGTAATATGTTAGTGTAACACATTTCGTATTGTAATGTTATGCCGATAAAATCAAAGTCCTTTACACTATCCTGGGATTCTAGGGCAAATAATGGGATATTTTTCTCACGCATTATTTTATCTAAATCAACCCATGGGGAGTATACTCTTTCACAGTACACATCATCTCTTTTATTTAATAAGTCATAAATAATCTGTATACCTAAATGGGACATACCTATATCATATACATCAGGAAAGCACATGGCGTATCTGATATCTACACTTTCAGGGTCTTTAACTACCATGTTTACTTCATTTCCAATGTAACGTGCAGGCTTTTCTATATTTAACAATATTTCATCTGATAAAGCTAATTTTCTCATATTTCTCCTAGACTTTTATATTAATTCTGTAGTTTTTGTGATATTAATGTGTTATACTATTTAGCTGTAAAAATAAGTTTCACATATGCTTTAATTTAGTATTATACCATTCTTTATAATACTATATAGAAATGTTTTTTACAATAAAAGCGAAATATTAACCCGGGAGATTTTAATAAAATGTACAAATACGAAACACACTTACATACAAAACACGGAAGTGCATGTGCTACTATTTCAGGAAAGGGACAGGCTTTAGAATACAAGCATGCAGGCTATACCGGAATTATTATTACCGAACATTTTTTTAGGGGAAATACCTGTATACCAAAGGATTTGCCATGGGAAGAAAGAATTAATCTGTTTTGCAGAGGATATGAGGAGGCAAAATACTATGGAGATAAAATAGGTCTTCAGGTATTCTTCGGATGGGAAGAAACATATGATGGACAGGATTTCTTAGTTTATGGACTTGATAAGGAATGGCTGCTTAATCACCCTGAAGTTGAACATTGGACAATAAAGGAGCAGTTTTTGGAGGTTTCAAAATATGGTGGAATGGTTATACATGCTCATCCTTTCAGAGACAGACCATATATACCAAAAATCAGACTTTTTCCTAAGCAGGTACACGGGGTGGAGGTGTACAATGCAGGAAATTATAACGAAGAAAATGAAAGAGCATATATGTATGCAAAACAATATAATCTTCCAATTACTGCCGGGGGTGACAGCCACCATCATGATATTACCTGCTCCGGCATTGGCGTGGAGGAAAGGTTTGAAAGTATTGTGGACTACATTAAATGTATTAAAGAAAATAAGCCAAAACAGTTGCTTTACATTAATTAAAAAATGGGGCTATCGCACAGCCCCATTTTTTAATTAACGTAAAGCAACATTATAATTATTTTTTAACAAAACATCTGTTTTATTTTTTTATGGAAATAACTTTAATATCAGACCATTTCCCATATATTATTTTTTTATTAGCAAAGGTATAAACCCTTGCTTTTACATAATAAACTATTTTTAACACTTACAGGTATTAATTATAGTTGACACTCCCCACAGCTAAAGCAGGGGGATTCTTGCTTCAACCACTACTGCACTTGCTGATGCCTTTCGGTATCACAATGTCTT
>NZ_HF991871.1:25271-84722 GCF_000432355.1 Eubacterium sp. CAG:161 | reverse complement strand
TTATGCTGACTGCATTTGCAGTCCTTTATTCAAAATATTTATACTTGCATTAGTATCCCTGTTATGTACAGCATGACAATACGGGCACTCCCATTCACGGACTGCAAGATTTTTTATTAATGGGTTTTTATACCCACAGCAAGAACAGGTCTGGCTGCTCGGGTAAAGTGTTGGCACTTTGATTACATCATTCCCATACCAGACAGACTTGTATGCAAGCATATCAAAAAACTTACTCCATGATGCTGAACCGATGTGCTGTGCCAGTTTATGATTACGCATCATATTTTTTACTTTCAAATCTTCGATGCAGATTGTTTGGTTTTCACGAATCAGCATGGTAGACTGTTTCTGCAGGAAGTCATTTCTCTGGTTTGTAATCCTTTCGTGGACTAAGGCAACCTTAATACGCTGTCTGTTGCGGTTATTGGAGTTTTTCTGTTTTCTTGACAGCTTACGCTGTTCACGGATCAGTTTACGCATTGATTTTTCAAGATATTTCGGATTTGACACACTACTTCCGTTACTGTCTGAGTAAAACTCTTTAATACCTACATCAATGCCTATACAACCACCATTGTTCGGTCTTGGCTGTGGTTCAAATTCCACGTTAAGAACCGCAAAATACCTGCCTGCAGGAGTATGCTCAATCGTTACATTTTTGATTTTTCCAACTTCCATGGACTGACGTATTCTGACATAGCCAAGTTTAGGGAGTTTGATGTATTTACCTGCAATACGGATTTTACCACCCTGGTTTACGGTCCTGTATGACTGGTGGTGATTGTGTTTACTTTTGAATGTTGGGTGTGCTGCACGTTTCTGAAAAAAGTTTACAAACCCTCTGTCGAGGTCACGCAAAGACTGTTGTAACGCAATAGAATCCACCACTTTCAGGAAAGCAAAATCTTCACACTTTTTAAGTTCCGTCAGCATTGCGGAAGTCTGGGAATAGCCTATTTTACTTCCGTTCCTAAAGGCTTCATTACGCATGGCAAGTCCCTTGTTGTAGATTAGTCTGCAACAGCCAAGAGTCTGATTGATTAAATTCTGCTGTTCCCTGTTAGGGTAGATTCTAAATTTGATACCTTTTTGCATTATCCCATTTTACCTTTTTGTCTTTGCGATGTTTTCTGATTTTCAATATACTGCCTGATTATTTCCAGTGGAGCACCACCCACTGTAGATACAAAATAGCTGTTTGTCCAAAGAGTTGGCATTTTTGTTCTGAGATACGGAAATTCTTCTCTTAAAATTCTGGAAGTATATCCTTTTAAGGACTTTACTGCTTTGTGGATACCAAATTGCGGGTCTACTTCCATCAGTATGTGTACATGATCTGGCATTATTTCCATTTCCAGAATGTCTACAGAAAGATTTATGGCATGCTCAAGGAGTAATTCCTTTAATCTGACATCCACACCATTAATTAATACTTTTCGCCTATACTTTGGACACCATACCACATGGTATTTGCAGGAATAGACGACATTGTTATTGGATTTATATGTTGTATTCATGCCTGTATTATACTACCATTTTAAAGTTAATACAATCATATATTTGTCCATCTTCATTTACTTGCGTAAATTCGATGGACATGTCTTATATCCCCATAGCTAAAGCAAGGGGGTTTACGACACATTTGGATAAATTTTTATCGTCTGGAAAGTTCCTTTGTAATTTCTTTCCAGGTTACGCCTTTTTCTGCCATTAATACCATTACATGGTACAAAAAGTCAGAAATTTCATATTTAACTTCCTGTGGATCAGGATTTTTGGCGGCTATTACTATTTCAGTGGCCTCTTCTCCTACTTTTTTAAGAATTTTATCTATTCCTTTATCAAAAAGATAGTTGGTATAGGAGCCTTCCTTTGGATTTTTCTTTCTGTCAAGAATTACGTTATACACATCCTCAAAAACTTTTATGGGATTTGTGTTGTCATATTCTTTTTTTACAAGATTGTTAAAGAAGCAGGTATCTGCCCCTGTGTGGCACGGAACACCTATTTGTCTTACTTTAGCAAGCATTGTATCTAAATCACAATCCATGGATAATTCTTTTACAAACTGATAATGTCCGGAGGTTTCACCTTTAACCCACAGTTCATTACGGCTTCTGCTAAAATATGTCATACGACCGGTTTTTATGGTTAAATTAAAGGCTTCTTCGTTCATGTATGCTAACATAAGAACCTGACTGGTTTTGTAATCCTGAACAATAACAGGAATCATTCCGTCACTGTTGGTTTTAAAATCAGAAAACTTCATGTCAGTTTCAAAAGTGTTTACAGCTAATCCACTCTCCTTTAGCTTGTGCTTTAATTCCATAAAGTCAAAGTTTTCATTAAAGATATCTGAAGAAACACCATAGAGTGAATTATCAGGTGTAAGATTATATACATCATTACAATTAGTAAGTAATACTTCGTCATCTGTAGCTATTACTTTGTCTGAAATCACTAAAGAATAAAGTCCTTTGTTGCATGATAATTTTTCAATATCAGTATCTAGCAAAATTGATATATTTTCACTGCCAAAGCGCTCAGAGGCCTCTTTAATAAGCTCCTGATTATTTTTTAATGATAATATTGCTTTTTTAGCTCCTGTATATATATATTTCTTTACATCTTCTAATCTTTTTACATTTCCGCCTACAAGCATTGGAATGTCAACATTGTCTGCAATGTTAATTATGGTACTGATATTGGCTTCATGTTCCCTGTCGGTAGAGGAAATATCATAAATAAGAATTTCGTCAGCTCCGTTACTGTCAAAGCATAAGGCAATTCTTACGGCATCTCCGTCGCCTAACAGCGTTGCACCGCCTTCATCTACGGCTTTTCCTTTATATAAATATATTGTTGGTATTAATTTTATTTGGTTCATTATAGTGTTCCTTTCGTGGATAAAACATCATTTATTCTGCTATCGGTTAATGTTGCCTGATCAAGGGCTTTAGCGAAAGCCTTAAAAATACCTTCAATCATATGGTGGTTATTACCACTTTCAAGCATTTTTATATGAAGATTCATTCCTACGGCATAGGTAATTGCGTGGAAAAATTCCTTAACCATTTCAGTGTCAAAATATCCTACCCTGTCAGTTGTAAAATCTACATTAAAAACAAGATAAGGTCTTCCTGACAAATCAAGGGCACACAATACAAGGGACTCATCCATTGGAAGAATGGTATGTCCGTATCTTCTTATGGATTTTTTGTCTCCTAATGCCTTTCTAATGGCTATACCAAGGGCAATGCCGGTATCTTCTATTGTATGGTGACAATCCACATATAAATCTCCTGTAACTTTAACAGTTAAATCAAATAATCCGTGTTTTGCAAAGCTAATAAGCATATGGTCAAAGAAACCAATGCCTGTGTTGACTTCAGATTTTCCAGTACCATCAAGATTTATGGATACTTCTATCTGGGTTTCGCTGGTATTTCTTACACAATCGCCTGTTCTTGTCATAATATCCTCCCTTTTACTGACAGTTGTTGTCATCTTCCTCAAATCTTACTCTTATGGAGTTAGCATGAGCTGTAAGTCCTTCAGCCTTGGCAAATTTTTGAATATCATCACTAAGAGGCATAAGGGCTTCTCTTGAAAAACTGATTATGCTTGATTTTTTTATGAAATCATCAACACTAAGTGGTGAGAAGAATTTTGCCGTACCATTAGTTGGAAGTACGTGGTTTGGACCTGCAAAATAGTCTCCAAGAGGTTCGGAACTGTATTCTCCAAGGAAAATAGCTCCTGCATTTCTAACTCTTGTCATTGTGTCAAATGGATTTGTTGTTAAAATCTCTAAATGCTCAGATGCAATTTCATTAGCGATATCTATCACATCTTCCATATTATCTGCAACAAGTATATATCCGTAATTTTCTAATGATTTAGTTAAAATTTCATTTCTTTTTAATTTTGAAACAAAGAAGTCAACCCACTTTGAAACTTCATTAGCAAGTTCAGTGCTGGTAGTTACTAAAATAGCTGAAGCAAGTTCGTCATGTTCTGCCTGAGATAAAAGATCAGCAGCCACATATCGTGGATTGGCACTTTCATCAGCTATAACCATTATTTCACTTGGACCTGCAACAGAATCAATGCTTACATAACCAAAAACAGCTTTTTTGGCAAGGGCTACGTAAATATTTCCCGGTCCTACAATCTTGTCTACTTTCTTGATGGATTCGGTTCCGTAAGCAAGAGCTGCAATTGCCTGAGCACCGCCTACTTTATATATTACATCTACTCCTGCTTCGTTAGCTGCAACTAATGTATTAGGATTAACTTTTCCATCCTTTCCCGGAGGTGTAACCATAACTATTTCATCTACCCCTGCAACCTTTGCCGGAATAACGTTCATAAGTACAGATGACGGATAAGCAGCCTTACCTCCCGGTACATAAACACCAACACGGGCTAAGGCAGTAACCTTCTGACCTAAAATTGAACCATCTGTTTTGGAATCAAACCAGCTGTACTGCTTTTGTTTTTCATGATAGTCTTTAATATTTTTTAGGGATTTTTTAATAATATCCACTAATTCAGGGTTTTCCAAAGAATTATAAGCTTCTTCAATTTCTTCCTTAGTAACTTTAATGTTTTCTGCTGAAATGTCAGCTTTGTCAAATTTTAATGTGTAATCAAATAATGCCTTGTTACCGTTTTCCTTAACATTTTGAAGGATTTCATTTACACTGTCGGCATATTTATCATAATTATTTGGGCTCCTTTTTAAAAGGTCGTTTAAAATATTCTTTTTTGATGTGTCATCTAATTTAACTATTCTCATGGTTGCCTCCTAAAGATTTATATTTTGCTTTAAATCTGAAATAATTTTTCTGATTCGTTCGTCTTCCATTTTCATGCTTACCTGATTTACTACCATTCTGGCTGATAATGGACAAACTTCTTCTAATACTTCAAGACCGTTTTCTTTTAAGGTAGTTCCTGTTTCCACAATATCAACAATAACCTCTGATAAACCTACAATAGGAGCTAACTCAACAGAACCGTTTAATTTAATTATTTCAACAGTCTGATATTTTTTGTTATAGAAATAATCCTTTGCAATTTTGGGATACTTTGAAGCCACACGTATCATTTCGTGGTCTTTTAAAAGCTCCCTGGCAGATTTAGGACCACATACACACATGCGGCACTTTCCAAATCCTAAATCAAGTACTTCATATAATTTTCTGTCTTCTTCTAAAATTGTGTCTTTTCCTACAATTCCAATATCGGCAGCACCGTATTCCACATAAGTTGGAACATCACTTGCCTTGGCAAGGAAAAAGCGAAGCTTTAAATCTTCATTTACAAAAATAAGCTTTCGTGTTTTTTCATCTTTCATCTCCTCACATTCAATCCCAATATCTTCAAACATTTTCATGGCTGTTTTTGCCAGACGTCCTTTAGCTAATGCAAATGTTAAATATCTCATGTTGTCACCTACAATTCCACGGCACCATCATTAGAAACATATGTAATCTTTGATGCACCGTCCTCTTTCTTGAAATTAACGTATTCCTCAATGGCAATATCCGGCTTTTTTGGAATAAGCTCTGTTTTTATGCCGTTATTTCTTAAAACCTCTGCTAAAGATAGTGCAGATTTTCTAAATGCCGGTTCATATATAATAACCTGATATTCATAATCGGTTTTTCCGGTATATGATTTGGCATTTAAGGCTACCATTATCTGGTCCATATAAATGGCAAAACCAATGGAAGCTGCATTTTTTCCAAACTGTGACAGTAATTTGTCATATCGGCCTCCCGCAACGATTTTGTCGCCGGTTCCATAGGTATATCCTTTAAAAATAATTCCGGTATAGTATCCGTAATTGCTGGATGTACCTAAATCAAAGCTTATATATTTTGATACCCCATAATCTTCTAAAATAGAATAAAGGGATTTAAGACGCTTAATGGCATCTAAAGCAGTTTTATTTGAAGTGAGCTGCTGTGCCTTATCTAATACTTCCACAGAACCANNNTTATCTAATACTTCCACAGAACCAAACAGCTCCGGTAATTTAAGCATTGCTTCCTTTGCTTCACCTGTTACACCCTCACGGTTTAAAATTTCTTCAACACCAAAATCATTTTTGTTTTGAATGTAGTTATTAATTTCATTTTCCGTTTCTGCATCCAAACCACAGTCCTGAAGTATTCCGTTATAGAAATCCACATGACCGATTTCAACTAAAAACTCCTCTAATCCAGCGGCTTTTAAGGATTCCACAACTAAGGCAATCATTTCTGCATCCGCCTCTACGGAATCATCATTTATCAGCTCACAGCCAAGCTGTGTAATTTCTTTTAACTTTCCCTGAAGTTCGGAATTGTTAATGTATGTGTTGGCATTGTAGCACAATTTAATTGGAACATTAACATCCATATAATACTTTGCTGCAAGTCTTGCAATGGAAGGAGTAACGTCAGGTCTTAATACAAGAGTGTTTCCTTCCCTGTCAAAAAACTTGTACATATTTTTAGAGGCAACAGATCCTCTCTCCTTACTAAATATATCAAAAAATTCAAAGGTTGGTGTTTGAATATTATGAAATCCATATAAATTAAATAAATTGTTTATTTTGTTTTCAACTGTCATTTTTATGGCACATTCCTTACTGTAAATGTCCCTGACTCCCACCGGTGTATGTAATAATACCTTTTCCATAGTACCTCCTAAAATATTTAGTCAATCGCTTTAACGAATTAAAGTAGTAATTCACTACCTTATTACCAGAATGAAATTATATTACACTAATTTACATTTCTTGTCAATATTTGGATTATCTGTTTTGTAAATCTCTTTTTATTCCTTCAAGATAATGAACAACAGCTCCTGATGTGGAATTAATTTTGTAATTTTTATCTATTTCATCATATGTAAAACTTTTCCTGCCACCGTTTAAGCTTCTTTCATAGAAAAATTTGATATCTTTAAAGGGTATATAGTAAGTTTCATTTAAACTACTAAAAAATAACAGAATAAAGGAAATTCCACCCTGTTTTTCAAAATCTTCCATGAATTTAACCTGATGTTCATGAATGTTCATTATAGGAAAGGTTTTAACGGCACATTCCTTTGCATCAAAACAAACAGGTATTCCCTGTACGGCTCCTATGTAATCAACGGTACTTTGCTTCTCAAAATACGCCAATGTAATATGCCTTGTGCTTTGGTCAATTTCAACAGGAGTAATGGGTGTGGGAATTTTCTGAATTAATGCAAGCTTCTGCTGCCTGTAGTGTTCATTTGTCATATTTATCATATCTTCAAGGGTTGAGCCACGAAGCCCTCTTGACGACCATGTTCCCATTTAAACCTCCGTTGGTGTTTGAATATTTTCATCAATTATTTTTTTGAAAATTTCAGGAACAGCTGCCTTTATCGTTTGCTGGGATAAATCACATAAAGCTCCTTTGATTTCGGGAAAATTCATTATCCATGAATGTAGAAGCTGATCCTTTAATCCATATTTTTCTTTGTATATATCATTAATTTTTTTATTTCCATATTTGTAATCACCAATGATTCCGTGACCAATTGAAGATAAATGGGCACGTATCTGGTGGGCGCGTCCTGTTACAAGTTTTACTTTTAATAATGTAAGGTTTTCTCCAAAACCAATAGGCTCATACTTTGTTTCAATATACTTTCCATCAGGTGTTTCTTTGTTTGAAATAGTAACCTTGTTAGTTTTTTTGTCTTTTTTTAAATAACCCTTTATAGTTGTGGTTTTATCAAGGTAACCTGAAACCAGTGTTAAATAAAACTTGTCCATGGAACGTTTTTTTATAATTTCAGACATTGTCTGTAGCCCGATTAAAGATTTTCCGGCTATAATTAATCCGCTGGTATTACGGTCAAGACGGTTACAGACTCCTGGTTTAAAGGTCTTTAGTTGGGTAGCCGACAGACTTTTAGTTTCAATAAGGTACGAAATAATATATTCATTAATTGAAATGTCGTCTTTTTGGGCTTTTTGGCTTAAAATTCCTGATGGCTTATTTACAATGATAACATTTTCATCTTCATATACAATATCTAATGAAAAATGGGGAAGAGTTAAAGCACTGCTGTTTCCTTTCCCTGTAAACTTATCAATGGTGTCATCTGTCATATAGATTTTCACACTGTCGTTAATATTTAATTTCTCTTTACCATTAGCTTTTTTGTTATTTAAAACTATATTTTTTTTACGAAGCATTTTATAAATGAAACTTCCCGGTGCTTCTTTGAAAAATTTAAAAAGAAACTTATCAAATCGCTGTCCGACTTCATTTTTGCCAATAATAATTTCCTGCATACATTCTTACCTATTGTTTTAGTTTGATTTTAAGTTGCTAATTTCTTCTTCAGTTAGTTTCCTGTATCCTCCGGACTTTAAGTTTTTATCCAATATAAGAGAACCCATGGAAATTCTTTTTAGGAATGTAACTGTAAGACCAATTGCCTGAAACATTCGCTTAACCTGATGATATTTTCCTTCAGTTATGGTTATATATGCCCTGTTTCTACCAGAAAGAATCTCTAACTTAGCAGGTTTAGTAATATTTTTTTCACCAATATCCAGTCCTTTAGCAAACAAATCTATATCGCTGTCTATTAATTCACCGTTTAATTCCACGTAATATGTTTTATTTACATGTTTTTTGGGAGATAACAGATTGTGGGATAATTCACCGTCATTAGTAATTAGTAACAACCCTTCGGTATCCTTATCTAAACGACCAACCGGGAAAAGTCCTTCTTTAGGAGTTACATCCATAATATCCATAACGGTTTTGTAATTATTATCCTTTACTGCCGTAAGGACTCCCGGAGGTTTGTTTAACATATAATAGTAAAATTTGTTATATTCTAAATTTACTCCGTCAAGGGAAACTATATCATTATTTTCGTCAATATGTCTTTCAGGTTTATTTTCCAAAACATTATTCACAAATACTTTTTTTGATTTTATCAATTCCTTAACCTGACTTCTTGAACCGATTCCCTGATTTGTAAGGTATTTGTCTAATCTCATTAAAAACCTCGCAAAATTAATTTAAATCCCTGTAAAGAGTTTCAATAACTTTTTTCTGTTCTTTGGTAAGTTTGACCTTTGGCGAATTATCATCGCAGGTATTCCTATTTTCAACAATAAGAACAGTACAGTTTTTTTCAGGGGTGTGGGTGTGAAATGTACCTTTTTTTACATTGTAAAGCTTTAAGGGCTCAAGTTTTATGGCTTCTATTTTACCGATTTCAGAACCTTGTCCACCTAAAAACAACGTAAAATCTCCATTTAGTAAGATAAACACTTCGTCAGATTCATTATGCTTTTGCATATCCTTTAGTTTATCCACTTCTAATTCTTCACAATATCTAAGCTCAGCAACACGCCAGCTTTCAAAATCAATAAGGGGAAGGTAGCCTTCTCCGTTAAAAGACGATATTTCTAAGTTATTGTTAAACATATAATCCTTTGTCATATTGTACTCCTAATTTTTAAATTTCTGCAATTACTTCTACTTCACACAATACATTCTTTGGAAGGGTTTTAACTGCCACACAGCTTCTTGCAGGTTTTCCTGTAAAATATTTTCCGTAGATTTCATTAAATGTAGCAAAGTCATTCATATCAGCTAAAAAACAAACTGTTTTTACGGCATTTTCGTATGTAACACCTGCTTCTTCAAGAATTGCTCCTAAATTCTTCATTACCTGTTCTGTCTGCTCGGTAATGGTTGCACCTACGATTTCACCTGTTGCAGGGTCAAGGGCAATCTGTCCTGATGTAAATAAAAGATTTCCTGATTTAACTGCCTGTGAGTATGGTCCGATAGCTGCCGGAGCTTTGTTTGTACTTATTTTATTCATAATTTTGTACCTTCTTTCTAGTCAATATTCTTATATATTTTACACTTTTAAAGTTGTTATTACAAGAGTTAATAATCGGCAGCAAGGGTTTTAGCCTCAAGGTATTTTAAAACCGTATAGGGATTAACACTAAGCTCTGAATAATTTTTGGTGGCAATATATATTCCAAAATGAAGATGAACGGCAAAATTCCCGGAAGTTCCTTCTACTTTTCCGTAACCGGTATCTCCCATATATCCCAGCAATGTTCCGGCTTTAATTTTATCTCCCTTTTTTATCCCTGCGTAGCTGCTTAAATGGGCATAATAAAAATAACCGGAGGAATTACTTCTTATGCCAACCCGGTATCCTCCCTTTTCAAGCCAACCCATGTTTTCCACAACTCCATCAGTAACGCTAATTACCGGGTAGTATCCGCTAACATTATTTTCAGCCATAATATCAATACCTTCATGTTTGTATTTGCCATTATAATTTCTGTCCGCACCATAGGAATTATCATATGAAACCCAGTAGTCAGAAGAATTGCTTTTTAAAACAGGAAAAAACTTAATGTCATTATATATTGCAGCTAAGGCTTTACTGCATTCCTTATATTCGTAAGGATGTGAAAAGACAAATTGCTTTTTCATATTTTTAATATCTTTGTAGGTTTCGCTAAAATTACTTATGGAGCAGTTATTAAAAACGTAAAGGGGTGTAAGAATATCTGACAAGGTGCATTTCTCATTAGATGCGATTTCAGCAGCATTTGTAATAGCTTTTTCTGAAATGTTATTATTTCTGAATTTTTCAGATTCTACAATATTTACGGTAATATCATAGTAAGCGGAAAAAATCTCTGAAAATATATAATTATTTAAAACAGATAAAACTAAAATTAAAAAGATACAATAAGTTTTCTTCATAAAATAAGCGGCATATATTTTTTACTAATATATGCCGCAAAGTATTAAAATAAAACTTTTAACTTTGACTGCTTCCTGTTTGGAGACGATAATAGGTTCCCTTTTGTGCCATTAATTCATCATGGTTTCCTCTCTCAATAATTCTTCCGTTTTCAAGAACCATAATACAGTCGCTGTTTTTGATGGTTGATAATCTATGGGCAATAACAAAGGTAGTTCTTCCTTTCATTAATGCATCCATTCCTTCCTGAACTATACGTTCTGTTCTTGTATCTATGGAGGACGTAGCCTCGTCAAGAATTAATGCCGGTGGATTAGCAACTGCTGCTCTGGCTATGGCTAACAACTGACGCTGTCCCTGAGATAAATTACCACCATCTCCTATTAGCATTGTGTTATATCCATCAGGAAGTCTTCTAATGAAGCTGTCAGCATTGGCAAGCTTTGCTGCCGCAATTACTTCTTCATCTGTAGCATCTAGATTACCATAACGGATATTTTCCATAACTGTGGCAGAGAATAAATGAGTATCCTGAAGTACAATTCCAAGAGAGCGTCTTAAATCTGCCTTTTTAATTTTGTTTATGTTAATTCCGTCATATCTGATTTTACCATCCTGAATATCATAAAATCTGTTAATTAAATTAGTTATGGTTGTTTTGCCGGCACCGGTAGAACCAACAAAGGCAAGCTTCTGTCCCGGATTAGCATAAAGCTTTACATCATGAAGAACAATTTTGTCATCATTGTAGCCAAAATCAACACCGTCAAAAACAATTTCACCTTTCATAGGAACATAAGTTGTGGTGCCGTCTTCTTTATGATAATGCTTCCATGCCCAGGTTCCTGTTCTTTCGCTACATTCTACAATTTCACCTTTTTCATATTTTGAACGTACCAATGTAACATAACCTTCGTCAGTTTCAGGCTTTTCGGCTAACAGTTTAAAGATTCTGTCAGCTCCTGCTAATGCCATAACAATGCTGTTCATCTGCATTGTTATCTGATTAATTGGCTGGGCAAACTGCTTATTATATGTTAAAAAGGTAATGAGTTTTCCGGGAGTCATGGTAAATCCTGCTATTCCGTTAATGGCAAGAACTGCACCTATACAGGCACATAATACATAACTTACATTGGAAAGCTGTGCATTACAAGGCCCCATAACATTGGCAAATTTATTGGCATTATTTGCTGAATGATATAACTTTTCGTTTAATTCGTTAAATTCATCAATGGCCTGATTCTCATGGCAGAAAACCTTAACAACTTTCTGTCCTTCCATCATTTCCTCTATATAGCCGTTTACTGCACCAATATCCTTTTGCTGGGAAAGAAAATAACGTCCTGAAAGACCGGTTAATTTCTTTGATACAAAAGATATTAAAGCAATCATAATTAATGTAACAATTGTAAGAGGAATACTTAATGCAAACATACATGCAATAACACTTACAATAGTAATGGCACTGTTTAACATTTGAGGGAAAGACTGACTTATAAACTGTCTTAATGTATCAATGTCATTAGTATACATGGACATAATATCTCCATGGGAGTGAGTGTCAAAATATTTAATTGGAAGTCCCTGCATGTGGTCAAACATGGCATCCCTTAAGTGTTTAAGGGTACCCTGGGTTACAAAAACCATAAGTTCCGCCTGTATAAGTGATGCAAGAATACCTATAACATAAAAGCCGGCAACTTTGGTCATAGCTCCCACTAAAGGTGCGAAATCCGTACTTCCGGTTTTAACCATAGGAAGAATGTAGTCATCAACTAAAGCCTTCATAAACCATGTTCCCTGAACATTGGCGAAAACACTTCCTATAATACAAAGTAAAACTATAACAAGGTGTACTCCATAATACTTTCCAACAAATTTAATTATCTGTCCCAATATTTTGAAAGGATAATCAATTTTTTGTCTTGGTCCCATATTTCTTCTTCCGGGTCCTTTTACAACTTTTGCCTGAGCCATTATGCTTCCCCTCCTTTCTTGTCAAAATCACCATTGTCGTTAGACTGCTGCATATAAACCTCTCTGTAAATCTCATTATTTTCAAGAAGTTCATTATGGGTTCCGATACCATTTATCTTTCCGTCATCTAAAACAATAATTCTGTCTGCATCCATAATACTTGATATTCTCTGGGCAATAATAATTTTAGTTGTATCAGGTATTTCTTCTTTAAATGCCTTTCTTATCCTGCTGTCTGTTAAAGTATCAACTGCACTGGTGCTGTCATCTAAAATAAGAATTTTAGGCTTTTTAAGTAATGCGCGGGCAATACAAAGTCGTTGTTTCTGACCACCTGATACATTAGCTCCACCCTGTTCAATGTGGGTGTTATATTTGTCAGGCATTTTTTCAATAAATTCATCTGCACATGCTAATTTGCAGGCTCTTATACATTCCTCTTCAGTGGCATTAGGATCACCCCATCTTAAATTATCCAAAATACTTCCTGAAAAGAGAACGTTCTTTTGTAATACAACACTAACTTCCTGTCTCAAGGTATCAAGGTCATAGCTTTTTACATCTTTTCCACCTACTAAAAGATAACTTTCGGTGTTTTCATCTGCAGGTGGCTCTATATCATACAGTCTGCTAATAAGATTAACAAAGCTTGATTTGGCACTACCTGTTCCTCCCATAATTCCTATTGTTTCACCGGAATTAATATGAACATTAATATTTTCAAGAATAGGCTTTTCACTGGTTTGATTGTATCTGAAATTAACATTTTTAAATGTAATGCTTCCGTCAGGTACATCGTAATCAGGATTTGTCGGATTAACAATTTCTGCCTTTTCATTTAAAACTTCTGCAATACGTTTACCACTGGATAAACTCATGGTAATCATAACAAATACCATTGAAAGCATCATAAGACTCATAAGTATATTCATGCAGTATGCAAGAAGAGATGTTAAGTTTCCTGTGGTAAGATTTGGAGGAAGATTTCCACCTGCCACAATTGCCTGGGCACTAAGCCAGCTGATTATCAATATACATGAATAAACTGTAGTCATCATAATAGGGGCATTAAGGGAAACAATTCCCTCAGCCTTTATAAACATTTTATATACGTTATAGCTTGCCTTGCTGAATTTCTTTCTCTCGTAATCTTCCCTTACATATGCCTTTACGACACGCATGGCAGTTACGTTTTCCTGTACACTTTCATTTAATTCATCGTATTTTTTAAATACCTGACTGAAATACTTAAATGCTCCACCGGTAATAAATGCAAGGATAATACCTAAAATAATAACTGCTACAAGATAAACACTTGCCATTTTAGGTGATACGGAAAATGCCATAATCATGGCAACAATAAGGCTAAAAGGTGCTCTTACTGCCATTCTAAGTATCATCTGATAAGCATTTTGAATATTGGTTACATCCGTTGTAAGTCTTGTAACAAGACCTGCGGTGCTGAATTTATCAATGTTTGAAAAACTAAATGTCTGAATATTTGCAAACATTGCTTTTCTTAAGTTTTTGGCAAAGCCTGTTGAAGCCTTAGCACCGAATACTCCGCCACCAAAACCGGTAATGAGACCTGCAATGGCAAGTAAAAGCATTATGGCTGATGTAATGTAAATTTTCTTTAAATCTCCGGTTCCTATGGAATCAATAATAACAGACATTAGCAATGGAATGAAATTTTCCACTACAACTTCCGCTAACATACACAGAGGTGTCAATATTGATGCCGTAATATAACCTTTAATATGTTTTCCCAGTGTTCTAATCATGGTTTCTCCTTTCAAATTCTTTTTTCAGGCAGCAAATATCCTGTTCAGATATATCTGTGCCACTTACTAAATTACTATATAATCTTTCAAGATATGCACGAAGTCTTGTAGTTTCATCTGATGAAAAGCCTTTTAACAAAATGGATTCTGTTTCATCCCTTTGTGATGTCATTAATTCAATTTTTTCCATTGCTTTGTTTGTGAGAGTGATATTTTTAAATTTTTTGTTTTCTTCATCCACTGTTATTTCAATAAGTTTTTTTTCACTAAGACGACTAAGGATTCCTGCCATTGTTGAATGTTTGACTTCAAAATGATTTGCTAAATCCTTCTGGGTTATTTTATTGCCACTGTTACAATGCAGATGCAATAAAACGTGCATTTGTGTTGCAGTTATATCTAGCTGCTGTAAATTCTGATTCATTCTGATTTTAAATAACTGATCAATCCTTTTTATGATTGGTCCAAAATGTTCATCCATATTTCCTCCTTAAATAATATGAATATGGTAGTGCCTCTACCGTGGGTGTTGGCAATTGGTAGGACACATCCTAAAAATGAATTTTAGTCATTTATATTCCTACTCTAAAAAAAGATATGTAGCACGCTACATATCTTAACTCTTATAAGAAAATTAGTCAACAAAAAAATTAACAAATTTCCCTATTCATAATTAAATCAATTTGCTCCATTGTGGATGAAGGAGTTGAGGAATTATCAATATATTCATCGGCATAGAAATTGTACTCATCATCATCCGGCTGACTGTTTATTATATCAATTGCCTTTTGTCTTGAATATCCTCTTGAACTAATAAGTCTTCTTATCCGTTCTTCCCTTTCACAGTAAACAAACCAAAGCTCATGACATCGTTTTTCAATGCCTGAGCCTATAAGGATGGCTGACTCAACTACCGTAACATCAGATTTTGATATATCTATTAAACGGTTAATTTCATCAATTGTTCCCGGATGGGTTATGTTGTTTAACAGGTCTAATTTATCCTTGTCATTAAATACTATTTCAGCCAATTTTGTCCTGTCAATATTACCATTATCATTTACTTCAGGAAAGGTACTTAAAACTTTATGGTATACCTTATGACCCGGTGTCATAATGTCTTTTGCCACTAAATCTGACTTGATAATGTTGGCATTATATTTTTCTTCAAGGTAGTCAAGAACAGTGGATTTACCACTTCCTACACCTCCAATTATTCCAATAATCATATGTTTCTTCTTTCTGTATTTAATGTGCCTCGTCCCAATTGTTGCCTTCTTTAACATCAACATCCAAAGGAACATGTAAATTTGCCGCACCTTCCATGTTTTTAACCAAAATATCCTGTACCGTGGAAATTTCATCTTTGTATGTTTCCACTAGAAGTTCATCATGAACCTGTAAAACAATTCTTGATTTAAGGTTGTTCTTCCTTAATTCTCTTTCCACGTTAATCATGGCAATTTTCATAATATCAGCAGCAGTTCCCTGAATAGGTGAATTCATTGCCACACGTTCGCCAAATTGTCTCTGCATGAAATTTCCGGCTTTTAATTCAGGAATAGGTCTTCTTCTTCCGAACATGGTAGTTGAATATCCTTTTTCCTTTGCTTCCTTAACTGAATTATCCAGATAGTTCTTAATTCCCGGATAACTTTTAAAGTAGTCATCAATATATTTTTCAGCCTCTTTTTTGCTGATTGACAAATCCTGACTTAAGCCAAAGGAACTGATTCCGTATACAATACCAAAATTAACTGCTTTGGCATTGCTACGCTGGGTCTTTGTAACTTCATCTAAAGGCACATGAAATACTAAAGATGCCGTTGCCGCGTGTATGTCCTTTGATTCTCTGTAGGCTTCAATTAAATTTTCATCATCAGACATATGGGCAAGGATTCTAAGTTCAATCTGAGAATAATCTGCATCTAAAAATACACAATCATCCTTTGGAACAAAGACTTTTCTTATTTCCCGTCCTAAAGCCATTCTTACAGGAATGTTTTGAAGATTAGGCTCAGTGGAGCTGATTCTTCCTGTGGCTGTTATGGTTTGATTAAATTTACCGTGAATACGGCTGTCGTCTCCAATATACACTGCCAAACCATCAGCATATGTGGATTTAAGCTTTGTAAGCTGTCTGTATTCAAGAATCTTTCTTACAAAAGGATACTCCGGCTCTAATTTCTCAAGAACTGATGCTGAGGTAGAATATCCTGTTTTGGTTTTCTTACCACCGGGAAGACCCATTTCTCCAAAAAGAATTTCTCCTAACTGTTTAGGGGAATTAATATTAAAATCATGACCTGCTTCGTCATATATTTCCTTTTCAAGAATTTTAATGTCTCCGTTTAATCTGTTGCCATATTCCTTTAGTTCTTCCGGTTTAATCATAATTCCACATTTTTCCATAGAATATAAGGCATAAGTTAATGGAATTTCAATATTGCTATATACATCCCACATATCTGTTTCAATTAGCTTTGACTTTAAAACATCATAAGCCTTATAATTTACAAGGGCATTGTAGCAGCAATAATTAATAACGTTTTCTTCTATTTCATAAGGTGATACCTCACCTTTTTTTACTTTAGGAAAAATTTCTTCCATAGACGGTAATGTAATTCCTAAATAATCCCTTGCAATATCGTCGTAAAGATATGTGTTAGATAAAGGATTAATAAGGTATGCCGCTATTTCCACATCAAAAAGATTAGAATTTTTGTCATTTTCTAAAATAGTTTTATTAAATATATCGTTATTTTCTTTTATATTGGCAACAGAAATTATGCAATTGGAATTTACAATATCCCTGATATGGAATATAAGATATTCTTTAGTAATAAATCCAAAAACAGGTAAAAAGTAAACTGCATCATCTTCTTTACATATGGAAATACCTGTAATGTCATTGTTTCCATAAATATAAAGTCCTATTTTATCTGCTGCTTTAAGGTTATTAAATAATTCTTCAGCTTTATCAGGCTGGGAAATTTTAACAAAGGAATCCTCATATTTGTTTTCTAAGGTAACTCCTGAAAATCTCGGAATCATGCTTTTAAATTCCAGGTGTTTTATCATATCTAATGCATCGGCAGTGTATATATCTTTAAATACACAATCCTCAATCTTAGTTTCAACAGGTGATTTCCTGTTAATTGTGGCAAGAACCTTACTCATTTGTGCCATGTCGTAATGCTCTAATAACGCAGTTTTATTACGCTTGTTACTGATTTCTTCTGCGTGTTCATAGGCATTTTCAATAGAACCAAACTGTTCAATAATGGTTGTGGCACCCTTTTCGCCAATTCCCGGAACCCCCGGTATATTATCGGAAGAATCTCCCATTAATGCCTTAACATCAATAAATTCAACAGGAGTAACCTTATAAAGCTCTTTTACTTCTTCTGTTTTATATTTTTCAACGGTAGTCTGTCCCTTTTTTGTTTTAGGGATGCATATCATAACTTTGTCAGAGGCTAGCTGAAGCAAATCCCTGTCTCCTGAAAATACACATACATCCATTCCTGCATCTTCCCCTATTTTGGACATGGTTCCAATAACATCATCAGCTTCAAATCCCGGCAACTCTATGGTTGTTATATTCATTTTGTGCAGTAATTCCTTAATAACCGGTACCTGTTCTCTAAGTTCAGGAAGCATAGGCTTTCTTGTGCCTTTATAATCCTTAAACATTTCATGTCGGAATGTAAGCTGGTGTACATCAAAAGCTATAGCCAGATAATCCGGCTTTTCATCATCAATTAATTTAAATAATATATTTAAGAAACCAAATACTGCATTGGTGTGTAATCCTTCTGAATTGGTAAAAAGAGGTACTCCGTAGAATGCCCTGTTTAATATGCTGTGTCCGTCAACTAATACTAATTTACTCATTATGCCTCCAAATTTAAATATAGCCATTTTCGTTTAAATAAACAAAAAGAATTGTACAACAAATCATAAAAAGAAAAATGATTATGGATATTTTTCCGGCTTTTTTCATTGTTTTCTGACGTTGAAAGTATTCATCATAAAAGCTTTTTATATTGTCTAACTCTTCTTCGGTATCCGCACCTTCCTCACTGCCCTCCGGTGCGGGTATATCACCTAAACCTCTGTGGATGGTATAGTAAAGAGAAAGCTCTTCGTTACAACTTTTACATGTTTTTGCATGTTCTAAAAATTCTTTTAAATCGTCAGAATAATCAATTTTATCGAAAATAAAATCATTTATCAATTCCTGAAATCTTGTACAATCCATATAAATTCACCTGTTTTTTCACGTAATTATACTGCTATTATTTTACCAAATACACGATAAATGTAAACAGGCATTTTGTTTAGAAGCATTTTTTATTTAACGGATTTTACTTTATAGTCCTTATCCTCTACTGCTTTTGTCAAAATATCATCACTTACTTCTTTATTAAGAGTTACAACGGCACGGTTCTTTTCATGGCTTACTTCTGCAGCCTCCACGCCATCTACTGCTTCTAAAGCATTTTTAACTGTTGCTTCACAGTGACCACACATCATTCCTTCAATTTCCATTTCTTTTTTTAATGAATTATCCATTTTAATTTCCTCCGTTAAATTAATTTTTGATTTATTTGTTTTTTTGATTTTATAAATATCTTTAAGATTAAGCCTTAAAGCATTGGTAACTACACAAAAGCTTGATAAACTCATGGCAGCTGCACCAAACATAGGATTTAGGGTTATGCCAAACATCGGGTACCATACACCTGCCGCAAGGGGAATACCAATTATGTTGTATATAAATGCCCAGAAAAGGTTTTCATGAATGTTTTGCAAAACCTTTTTACTTAAATTAATTGCAGCAGGTACATCCTTTAAATTACTTTTCATAAGAACGATATCTGCGGCATCAATGGCAATGTCCGTACCGGCTCCAATAGCTACGCCTATGTCTGCCTTAGTGAGGGCAGGGGCATCGTTTATTCCGTCTCCTACCATGAGAGTATTTCCTTTTTGGGATAAATCACTAATTACACGTTCTTTTCCCTGAGGTAAAACACCGGCAATAACATTATCTACACCAGCTATTTTGCCAATTGCCCTTGCAGTGTTTTCGTTATCTCCGGTAATCATTACAACATTAATACCCATATCTTCTAATTCTTTTACTGCATATGCACTTTCATCTTTAATAACGTCGGCAATTGCAATAATTCCAAGAAGCATATTTTCATCAGAAACAAAAACAGGTGTTTTTCCCTGAGTTGCCAGCTCCTTTGATAGGGACAAGGATTTTTCGTCAACGTTGATTTTTTCGGAAATATACCTGGCATTTCCGGCGTAATATATTTTGTCCTGTATTTTTCCTAAAAGTCCGTTACCAATAACTGCACTAAATTCCGTCACGTCAGATTTCTCACAATTGTTCTCTTCACAGTATGCTATTACGGCTTTAGCCAGTGGATGTTCACTTTTACTTTCAAGGGAAAATGCAATATTTAAAAGATTTTCCTTTGATGTATCGCTGGTTGTGAAAACATCTGTAATCTGAGGCTTTCCTGATGTAATGGTTCCTGTTTTGTCTAAAGCAACTATTTTGGTTTTGCCTGTATTTTCAAGGGCTGTGGCGTTTTTAAATAAAATACCGCTTTTAGCACCAATTCCATTACCAACCATTATTGCCACAGGTGTTGCAAGTCCTAAAGCACAGGGACAACTGATTACAAGAACTGAAATACCCCTTGCTAAGGCAAATCCAATGTTTTTTCCTGCAATAAGCCATACAATAATAGTTACTAGGGCAATGGCAATAACAACAGGAACAAAAATTCCTGATACTTTATCTGCAATTTTGGCAATTGGTGCCTTAGATGAAGCTGCTTCACTAACCATATTGATTATTTGGGAAAGAGTCGTATCTTCACCTACTCTTTTGGCACGGCATTTTAAAAAGCCTGAACGGTTAATTGTTGCAGAAGTAACTTCCGAACCTGATGTTTTATCAACAGGTATACTTTCACCGGTAATTGCCGATTCGTCTACTGCACTTTCACCTTCAATTACAATTCCGTCAACAGGAATACTCTCACCCGGTCTTACTACAAATATACATCCTTTTTCTACCTGCTCAATGGATACGGTTTCCACATATTCATTTCCATTTTCATCTGTTTTTATAATTGTAGCTGTTTTAGGAGCTAAGTCCATAAGACCTTTAAGCGCGTTGGTGGTTTTTCCCTTAGAATAGGATTCCAGCATTTTTCCAACGGTAATAAGGGTAACAATCATTGCAGCAGATTCAAAGTAGAAATCATGCATATAAGTCATAACCAAATCATTGTTATTTTTCATTACTGCATCAGTCATTAAAAATAGTATGCATGTACTGTAAATAAAGGATGCACCGGCACCAAGGGCAACTAAAGTATCCATGTTAGGGGATTTATTTATTACACCTTTTATTCCGTTAATAAAGAATTTCTGGTTAATTACCAGAATAAATAAAGTAATAAGCAACTGTATAAGTCCCATTGCCACGTGATTATCTGAAATAACTGCCGGGAGTGGCCAGCCAAACATCATATGCCCCATTGATATATACATAAGGGGAATAAGTAATACCAAAGAGGCAATCAGCCTTTTTTTGATTAATGGTGTCTGGGTATCTTCAATAGATGTTGAGTCGGATTTTGAACGTTTTCCACCGGCGGATGATATTCCGTAACCTGCTTTTTTTACTGCATCAAAAATATCCTTTTCATTGACATTTCCTTCAACCTGCATGGAATTAGTTAAAAGACTGACAGAGACACTATCAACACCTGCTACCTTTGATACTGCTTTTTCAACACGATTTTGGCATGCGGCACAACTCATGCCGGTTATGTTATACTTGTTCATTGTCTACCTCCATACGCATTTATTTCATTAGTTTTTGAATTGTGGTAACTAATTCATCAACCACTTCCATATTTCCTGCCTTAATATTATCTGCCACACAGGTGGAAATATGGTTTGATAATAGAATTTTATTAAAACTGTTTAAGGCTGCTGTAATGGCACTAACCTGAATTAACACATCAGTACAATAGGCATCATTTTCAATCATTTTCTTAACGCCCCTCACCTGACCTTCAATTCGGTTTAAACGGTTTATTAAATCCTTATATTCTTTATCTTCTCTTATTTTAGTTTTTGCACAACAGCATTCTTTATCCATAATTAATCTCCCATTGATTTTCTATGAATTAAATTATATACCCCTATAGGGTATCTGTCAAGAAAAGTTTTTGAATATTTCTATTGACAATAACAGGTTATAATGATAAACTTTTTATTGCTATGCGGATGTGGCGGAATGGCAGACGCAGCAGACTCAAAATCTGCCGCCCATAAAGCGTGCGGGTTCAAGTCCCGCCATCCGCACTTTTTATTTAATAATAATTATTATAGTCATCGGATAATCCGGTGATTTTTTTATTTAACGGAAATTAATGGCAAAAAAATAAAACCGGAAGATGTAATGTAGTATTACATTTCCCGGTTTTGCTTTTATTCTTCTGTTGTTGTATTTTCGCCGTTATCAGATGACAGTGAATAGGAATCACCACTACCTACTGCCTTACTGCTTGTCCCGTTTTCACAGGAAACAGCATATGTTTCTGAGGACTTTCGTCCACCTTTAGATGTTTCAATATCACATGTAATAATGTAATAATCCTGCTTATTAATTTCTATTGTTTTTTCATAGTTAAAATATGCCACATCACCGTTTTTAAAGGTTCCATCAGAATTTTCCAGTTTGCCGGAAGATACTAAACTGTTGGCAAGAGAATTAACTGCCTCATCATAAGAAATCTTAGTAGGCTGATAATTGTATGCTCTTGTAACTACGTTACTGACTACTCCCTCATCATCTATTGCTACAAAATAGTAAACGTTATTTCCCTTAGGAATTTTTATTTCTTTTTTGTAAACCTTAGAGTCTTTAGTAGGCATTGTACCGTCTGTTGTGTAATATACCTTGCATCCCTCCGGTACGGTAACAGATATTTTTTGCTCAGATGTATAATTTCCACTTTGTGGCTCAACCTGTGGTGCATCTACCTTTTTGAAATCCAAAATATATTTAGCAGTCATTTCCTTACTGGATTTACCGTTTTTGTCAATGGAATATGCACGTAAGGTAAATGTGCCTTCCTCTTCTAATTTTACCGGTGTAATATATTCCTTCTTAGTTGAACTTTCCTTAGGGTTACTTCCGTCAATGGTATAGTATATTTTAACGCCTTCTTCTGCTTCTAAGCTTATTTCAAGAGGCTTATCATAAGTTCCTTCATCAACGCCGACAACAGGTATTGTACCATCAAAGTTTTTTAACTTTTCCTGAAGGTTAGATGGTGCAGAATTAATAAGGGGCTGAATTTTGTTCTCCATGTCGTTATTTTGATAAAGAACAATTAAATCCTCGTAATAATTAATGTTTGTATCATCTGTGTCAATTAAAAGCTCTAAATATTTAATTTCTTCCTGATCATAGCCGCCAATTATCTCGTCTATTGTATATACCATTTCATATGCTTTAATTTTCTGCTCCTTGGTAAAGGCATTGTTTGATGCATTTATAAACTGAGTTTTGGCATCCTTGTAATTCTTTTCCGTATAGTATTTATTACCAATGGAATAGTATCTGTTGTATTTCTTAGTCATAGTAGATTCTTTAATGGCAAGAGTAACAAATACTGACGCCGTAACTAATACAATGGCAACAACTGCAATTATTGCTATTTTTTCCTTGGAACTTTTCTTTGATTTTTTTGTTTTCATGTTGTTACTAACATTGCCTGTACTTTGGTAAACAGCCTTGGAATTGACTTTTTTTACCTCGCGGCTTTCTTTATGCTGCTTTATTTTCTCCTGTGCCGGAGCAGACTTAGACTCTGATTTTGTGCTTTCATGCTCTCTTGCATAGTCTTTTTTATTTAAGTTAGTGCTTTCCGGCTCTTTTGAAGAAATTCCACCTAAAATATTTTCAAAGGTATTATCAGGGGGAGTTGTAACTATATCATTTTCAAAAGAATTGATTTTTGTACCACATTTTGTACAAAACATCTGATTCTCATCACATTCACTTCCGCAATTTGGACAAATCATATTATTCTTCCTTTCTTAGGGATTCACGTTTGGAAAAAACGCATCCGCAATAATTCTGTCTATACAAGTTATATTCCTTTGACAGTTCTATAGAACGTTTATATCCTTCTTTCTTTTTAAAATCAGAAAACAAATAAGGTATATTGTATTTATCTGATAATTCTTTTCCGATTTCGTTTAATTTAGCTGAATTTTTTAAGGGGCTGATGGATAATGTAGTTGTAAAGTAATCATAGTTTTTATTAGAAGCTATAGTAGCTGTTTTTTCTAATCTAAGTCTATAACACTTAAAACAACGGGCTCCACCTTCTAAACAATCCTCTAATCCCGTTACATTATTAAAAAATTCTTCCGGGCAGTAGTCACAAACTTTTACATCCACTTTGTTTATAAATTTTTTTTCACTAATAAACCTTCTTAGTTCCCGGGCTCTATGGTTATATTCTGACACACCGTCAATGTTAGGGTTATAGAATAATGCAGTAATATCAAAATATTGAGTTAAATATTCTAATACATAGCTGCTACATGGAGCACAGCACACATGAAGTAAAAGACGTGGTACTTTGCCAGCCTTTGTAATTATATTTAGTTCTTTTTCTAATTCCTTCTGATAATTTATTTTATTCATAATACACAATACATTCATGCTTCAAAAAAGACAGGAATAAGCCTGTCCTTTTTAAGTCATAAACACTATTTAATTAATGACTTACTCATTAAATATGCTTTTTCTAATATATTTTTCTCATTCGGAAATTTTAGCAAGTGATATGCTTCAATATATTTATAATATCCCGAATCATAGAAAAACTCTTCACGTTGTGGTTTGCTATAATAACTGTCTGCTGTCATTAAATACCAGTATACTTCTTTATTGACTGTACCTGAAGGTGTATTGAAAGAATATTCGCTTTTATCGATATAGTCTATAATCTTTCCGGTCACACCTGTTTCTTCCCGTACTTCCCTGATGGCAGTTTCCCGGTGATTTTCACCTTTTTCAACGGTACCTTTTGGTAAAACCCATCCTTCGTATCTGTTTCGATAGTTTTTATATAACAGTAAAATCTTCTTACGATATATAACCACACCGCCACAACTAACCGCTTTTTCCATTGCGATTCCTCCTGTCTGTTAGTGTGCGCTTAGTGTAAGTATACAGTATGAACCAATGCATTTCAAGACAACCATGAATTATTTTTTATCAAAATAAGAGTCAAAAATTTCCTTTACACAATTAACGGCGGAATTGCTGCCCTCCGGCATATTTTCAATAACAACTGCAATGGCAATTTTTCTCTTTCCTTTTTTGGCATACCCAACAAACCATGAGTTGACATTATCTTTTTTGTCAACTTCTGCAGTTCCGGTTTTTCCGTAGGCACTGTAATCTGAATTTGCCATAATACGCCCTGTTCCGTATTCACAAACAGCAGCCATATATTCCTGAAGCTGTTTTGCCTCGGCTTTAGTCATTAGTGTTTTGTATTTTTCCTGTTTTGTGTAACTTACAACATTTCCACTACTGCTTTCAATATGGTCAACAATGTAAGGCTTCATTAAAACTCCGTCATTGGCAATGGCTGATGCAATCATAGCCATATGTGCCGGTGATATGGTAGTTTTTCCCTGACCAATACTGGTTTGGGTAATATCAAATTCAGTGGAATCCTTATCCAGTGGAAAAACACTTTGGTTGTAATCCATGTCCAAAGGAAGCTTCTGATTAAACATTAAATCTTCTGCTGTTTTCTTAAATTTACTTACCTTTAAACTGTTACCAATAGTTGAAAAGGCACTGTTGCAGGAATAAGCAAAGGCATCTTTTAATGTTTCACTTCCATGGGAATTACCGTTAAAACATTTAATGGAAAATCCACCAAAATTTGCCTGACCATAACAATTATAACTAAAATCATTATAATTTTTATTTTCTCTCATATATTCAAGAGTTGTTAAAATCTTAAATATTGAGCCCGGAATATACTTTCCCTGGGTGGCACGGTTTACAAGTCTTGAATCATTTGGGTCATTGGCAATCTGATCCCATATATCGTTTATTGTTGAAGGATCATATGAAGGAAGAGATACCATTGAGTAAATCTCTCCTGTTGTAGGATTCATTACAAAAGCCGCACCTTTATATCCCTTTAAACTGTTATAAGCTGTCTTTTGAATATTAACACTTAAGGTTGTATGCACGTCACAACCTTTCTCAGTGTTATCGGTAAAATCATCTACAATTTTTGAAATTACATTGGTCTGGGATGAAAGCAAATCATAGTTGCACATCTTTTCAAGACCATATTTACCATGGGTGGTTATACCTATGGCATGGGAGAAAACATTTCCATAAGGGTATTCTCTTGTGTCATCGGTTAAATCACTTTCAGTATTTTTAGTGTCAGTATAGGCAAGCTTCTTGCCGTTTTTGCTGTAAATAGTTCCCCTTATAACCGTTGATGACTGACTGTCAATTCTGTGATTATATGGATTATTTAATATATCGTGGCTGTCTACTACAACAAAGTAAAGGTAATAACCTATCATAAATAAAAATATAAAGGAGATTACAAAGGTTGTAATTTTAGCCTGTTTATTCATTTTTTTTCGCTCAATGCCTGTTGATTCTGATTTCCTGCGTGTTGTGCGGCGATTTCCTGATTTTTGCCGTGTTTCTTGTTGCAACATTTCCTGTTCCCTCCATTGGCACTTTTCTTCTAACCGGTTTCTTTGCCGTAGTTGTACCTACTATGGCAAGTCCCTGAATTATGGCAAAGACAATTAATGTACTAAGTATTGAACTGCCACCATAACTTATAAGTGGTAGAGTTACTCCTGTTGAAGGAATCATTTTTATGGCACCTCCAACGGTTACAATTATCTGAACTGCGTACTGTATTCCAAGTCCAACACATACTAATTTGTTAAACAGACTTACCTGCTGCATTCCCGTATTTAAAAATGCAACAAAGCAACTTAAACATACTAAAATAATAAGTACTGCAAAAATTGCTCCAAACTCTTCACCTATGGCTGAAAAAACAAAATCCTGATCCACAACGGGAACATCCGTAGGTCGTCCCTGATATAAACCTGTTCCTGTTAAGCCACCGTTACCTATTGCAAATAAGGATTGGGTTATCTGATAGCCGGTGTCAGCCGGATCAGACCACGGGTTCTGCCATGCAAAAACACGTTCCTGCACATGGTAAAAAATCTTATATGCCGCCACTGATGCAACGGAAAGACCGGTAAAGCCCACAAAAATATAACCGATATTTCTTGTTCCCACATATACCATAAATACATATATCATAAAGAATATTAAGGCACTTCCTAAATCCTTTGATACAACTAATATAATTACGTGGATTCCTGCCATTATGGCTGAAATTACTATCTGGCCGAATTTCGTTGATTTGGCAAGCATTCCAGCTATAAAAAATACAAATATTATTTTGACAAATTCTGACGGTTGGAAAGAAAAACTATTTCCAAATTTAATTGCAAGATTAGCACCGTTATCTTTTTTACCCAATACAAGAACTGATAACAACAATGCAATGCCTACAAAACAATATATCCACGTAAGGGATTTCCACATTTCATATTTGCTCATAAGATATGGCACAATAAGTGATGCTAATGATACTATGGCAACAATTATGAATTGTTTTATACTGTTTTGAAAACGAAGTCTTGCTAAAATTATAAATCCAACAGTTAAAAGCATACACATGTTACTTAAAATTGCTTTATTTATGTTTGGATAAATAATTGGGAAAATTCCCAACACTACTATAAGATAACACAGCTGCGCCCCACCTAAAACAATAATAACAATATCGATATTATCACTAGGGTCTGAAGCCTTTAAACCGGCATAGTGGGAATAAATTGTAAATATTCCCAGCAGATACGTGAGAAAAATAACTGCATTCTGACGTTGAAATATTCCTGCCAGTTTGTAGGGATTCTTGCATCTTAAGGCGCTGAAACATTCCCATGTGTAAAATAGCATTAACAAAATAAATAAATATTTAGTTACTACAACAATAAAAGTACCCATTTTTCTTTTCTACATTACTCCTCTGTTAAAATGTCCTCTTGTGGTAGTGTCATCTGCCACAACAGGTATCTTTCTGATAAAGGCATCTTCTGCCATTGACAATATATTATCTGTTTCCTTCCGTTTCTCAATGGTGAGATTTATTCGTACACTTTTTAAATTAAGACCTTCTATGTCTTTTTCATATTTAAAAAGTGATAAAGGCTTACAATTATACATAACATTATAACAATATTTACATACACATCTGGTTACAAATTCATTTTTTTTTGAATCTTTTAGTGTGTATACAGTGTTATTATGTGTGCATTTATCTGTTGTTTTTATGCAGCATCCTGCTGAAATCATTACAGGCATATATCCATAAACAATAAATTCCTCATTATTGCATTTTCGTGCTTTCAACTGTCTTAAATTAAGCTCAGCCGGTACTGTAGTTACAACATTGTAATTATTTACATAAAAATTTTTGGCATAACCGTTATAGGAATAAACGTTATAGTCAAAAATGTATTCAGCTTCCGGATAATTTTCATGTAAGAAATAATATTGTTCTAAATTTCTTATAAGGAAACCGTCTATACATGTTTCGTTGTCTAATGTATCCTTATATTCCTGCAAAAATATATCCATATCCTTTAAACGACTTACATAAGGCATGGCAATGTATACCTGCCTATGTTTTTCATTTATAAAATCAAATGCTCTTTTTATTCCTTTTTCATCGAAAAACTGAAGTTCAATATAAATTTTATTTATAAATTCTTTTGAAACAGCAACCTGTAATTGCTCATAAGTGCTTACCGATACATTAATACACATATCACCATGGTAATTATCTTTTCTAACAGATACCCATTCATTATCTTTATCTGAATTGCCATAGATATTTCTTTTATAAGAAGATAAAATCTCCTGATATATTAACTCTAAAAGCTGTCGTCTGACATTTTTTATTTCACCCACAGTTAAAAATAAACCATCATCTAAATCTAAAAACACAGGATTAAAACTAAAATCGGTATCACCTGTTTTTAAAACCTGCTTTAATATTGTATCCTTGTCTATCGGGCGTTTCTGTGCCTTGTCAGGAATTAAGCCATAGGCTGTTATCTCCTTTCCATATACATTTGCACATATGGTAAAAGGCTTATTATTCTTACAGATTATTTTTACATCAAAGGTTTCCTTTAGCTTTTTGCCAATATATTTATTTTTAATATTGGATGTTAAGGCTTCATTTCCACTTCTAAAAGTAGGCTTTTTTAATGAAATCATTTCCTTTCCGTTATGAACCTTATAATAACTTTCATTGAAACCGTTTCTGTTAAACAAATTATATAATATATCTATATCCCGGGAATCGACTTTATAATCGGATTTATTTTTTTGGTATAAATCTATATATTTTCTATATACACTTACAACTCCGGCAATATATTCAGTTTTCTTCATTCTTCCTTCTATCTTAAGGGAATGAACACCTGACTCAATAATATCAGGTAAAATATTCAAAGTACATATATCTTTTGGACTTAAAACATACTTTGAATCCCCCGGATTTAATACTTTTTTGTTCTGTATTACATCATATTCCATTCGGCACGGCTGGGCACATCTTCCACGGTTTCCACTTCTGCCACCTATGTAGCTGCTTAAAAAACACTGTCCTGAATAACAATAACATAGGGCACCGTGAACAAAACACTCTATTTCAATATTTACATTTTCATGAATATCCTTTATTTCTTTAATGGACAATTCCCTTGGAAGAACAACCCTTGTGGCACCAAGTTCTTTTAATTCCTGTGCCGTGCGTTTGCCAAAGATGGTCATCTGTGTGCTGGCGTGAATGTGTAAATCAGGAAAATGTGTTCTGATATAATTAAAAACTCCCATATCCTGCACAATCACTGCATCTAAACCATTTTCATATAATGGAAGAATATAATTATAGAGTTTTTCGTTAATTTCGTCATCACGCAAAAGTGTATTTACAGTTAAATAAAGCTTTCTATTATGTATGTGTGCATAATTAATGGCATCAATTAGCTGCTCTGTTGTCAAATTATCAGCATTTGCTCTTGCACCAAACATTTCGCCACCGGTATATACGGCATCCGCCCCTGCATTAAATGCAGCTATAACACTTTCATAGGAGCCACCCGGTGCTAAAAGTTCAATATCCATGTCACTCTCCAAAACCATCTTTCAAGAAACGACCAGGCTAAACCTGATCGCTATATTCCTTTAATTAATTTTTTAATTCTGTCTGTAATCTTACAATCTCTTTTTCAAGTTCCTTGATTTTATCTAAAGCTTCTTTTAATTCTTTTTCAGTAGCTTCTGCCCTTGAATCTGAGACAATTAATTCGTGCTTTAAATCATAAACTTCTTTTTCTTTGATTTCCAAATCATTTTCTAACAAATCAGCCTGTTTTTTAGCCTTGAAGTAATCATTGGCAATGTTGATTTCAAGTAAGATACGCTGCATATCCATTTTCTGCATACGGTAGTTTTCGTTTTGCTTAAATTCCATAATCATATTGTTTATGTATGAAGCTACCTTTTGTAAATATGCTTCACTTTCAAAACCACCGATATTGTATATTTTTCCATCTATAATTACATCTATATAATTCTTTGATGCCATAATTTTCTCCTAACTGTATAAAATACCTATATAAATACTGCACCTTAAAACTTCAATTATAATATCATAAATTACTGTTATGGTCAAAAGGTATTTGGTGTTATGGGTTTTTGGAAAAGTAATAAATCCTATTGCTCATAAGGAATACCTAAATGTTCATAGGCTGTAGGGGTTGCAATACGACCTCTTGGTGTACGCTGTATTAATCCATTTTGAATAAGGTAAGGCTCGTAAACATCCTCTAGAGTACCTGAATCCTCCCCTAAGGCAGCCGCTAATGTGTCTAAACCTACAGGGCCTCCGGCAAATTTGGAAATAATGGTATCTAAAATACTTCTGTCCCCTCTGTCTAAACCTAATTTGTCCACTTCTAAAAGATTAAGGGCGGTGTTTGCCACATCTTCCGTGATAACGCCGTCATATTTTACCTGGGCAAAATCCCTGACACGTTTTAAAAGGCGGTTGGCAAGTCTCGGAGTTCCTCTAGAACGCCTTGCCATTTCCTCGGCACCTTTATCATCTATTTCCACTCCTAAAATATCGGCGGATCTTATTATAATTTTTTTTAGTTCTGATATATTATAAAATTCTAATTTATTAATAACTCCAAATCTGTCTCTTAAAGGTGCAGTAAGAAGTCCTGCCCTTGTTGTGGCACCGATCAATGTAAATTTTGGTAAATCAAGCCTTATGGAGCGGGCAGCCTGTCCTTTCCCAATCATTATATCAATGGAATAATCTTCCATTGCCGGGTAAAGAACTTCTTCCACCTGTCTGTTTAATCTGTGGATTTCATCAATAAATAAAATATCATTTTCAGATAAGTTATTAAGGATTGCAGCCATTTCTCCCGGCTTTTCAATGGCAGGGCCGGAGGTTACCTTAATATTTACTCCCATTTCGTTGGCAATAATAGTGGAAAGGGTGGTCTTACCCAGTCCCGGAGGACCATAAAGTAACACATGGTCTAAAGGTTCGTTTCTGGTTTTTGCTGCTTCTATGAAAATTTTTAAGTTATTTTTTGCTTTTTCCTGACCAATATACTGGTCTAATTTCCGAGGCCTCAGACCTTTTTCTATAACTGCGTCTTCCGAAACCATTTCTGTTTGAATAATTCTTTTATCCATATTTAATCCTCATTAAAAAACATATTTAAGTGCATTTTTCAGTAAATCTTCCGCATCCATGTTCTTAGCATTTGGCACCTTTTTAATGGCACTGTATGCATCTGATTTGGAGTATCCTAAAGAAACAAGAGCTTCTAGTGCATCATCAAAATCACCCTTTGCTGCCGGAATTTCTTCATAGTCTGTTCCACCGATTACACTATCCATATCAATTTTATCCTTAAGCTCAATAATAATCTTTTGAGCAGTTTTGTTTCCTATACCCTGAGCTTTTGCAATAGCCTTGGCATCTCCTGATATAATGGACATGGCTAGGGCATCACCGGGACATGCAGTTATAATGGCAAGTCCACCCTTAGGTCCTACTCCACTTACTCCAAGAAGCATTTTAAAAAAATTAAGTTCGTCTTTTGAAAGAAAACCATACAGCTGCATGGCATCTTCCTTTACACTTAAATAAGTATATATTTTTAATTCCTCTCCAATACCTATAGTGTCAAGTACATGCCCGGGCATAAAGATTCCGTAACCAATTCCGTTATTATCTATAATTACTTTGTCATTTTCAATATTCTCTACTATACCTTTTATATAAGAAATCATTTTAAATATCCTCATTAACAATAAATCTAATTGTTTCGTAAAATCAGTTATTTGTACGACCACATTATAATAGCATATATCAATTTTTTATACAAATCTATCTTATTTATTATCGAAATTTTAAGATAAATATGCTATATTAAATGAATGAATGAATAATGAATCGGAGATAAATTTATGAAAAAGGACAAACTTAAGAAATATTTAAAATCGTTTGTAATATTTACACTTGTTGCTTCGTTATCAGTATCAATATCAGGATGCAGTAAAAAAGAAGAGTTTCCCCTTTCTCTTACTAACTTTTGTTTTGATACTACTATTACAATTACCATTTATGAATACGCCGGGGAGTCGGAAGCACAGGATATTATAAATGAATGTTTCGGGTTGTGTAATCATTATGATAAAATGTTTAGCACAACAAAAAAAGACAGTGATATTTCAAAAATTAACCAAAGCAAAACGAAGGGCTGCAAAGTTAATCATGTTGTATCGGATGTAATAAAGGACAGTATTAAGTACAGTAAAAAATCAAAAGGAGCATTTGATGTTACAATTGGAGAACTTTCAGATATGTGGAATGTAACAGGGGATAATCCTACAGTTCCTGATGATAAAAAAATTAAAGAAGCCATTAAACATGTAGGCTATAAAAACATAAAGTGTGAAGATGAAAAAGTAACTTTAAAAGATGGTGAAACCCACCTTGATTTAGGAAGTATTGTTAAGGGATTTGTTGCTGACAAACTTAAAAGCTATATGATTTCAGAAGGGGTAAAATCAGGGATAATCGATTTAGGTGGTAACATACTTACCATAGGTGGAAAATCTGATGATGAACCATTTGTAATAGGGATTAAGAATCCTTTTTATAATAATGACATAACACCAACAGTAAATGGTAATGAAGATTACATAAAAAATAACGATGAATATTGTCTTAAACTTGATGTATCAGATAAATCTGTAGTAACGTCAGGAATTTATGAGAGATATTTTAAAAAAGATGACAAAATATATCATCACATACTAGATACTTCTACCGGGTATCCTGTGGATAATGATTTAGCTTCGGTAACTATAATTTCAAATTCATCTGAGGCCGGGGATGCATTAAGTACAACAGCTTTTATTATGGGGCTTAAAGATGGAATGAATCTGATTAATAAAACCCAAAAAACTGAAGCAGTTTTTGTAACTAAAGACGGAAAAATACATATGTCAAAAGGACTTGAACAAACAGAAGATGGTGATGTTATAATAGAAACAACTACTTCATCAGAAAAAGAATGAGACTGGGATGGTCTCATTCTTTCTTTTTTATTGACACCCTGAAAAAACGCAACATAAATTTCTTAAAGTCAAAGGGAAATAAAGGGTATATATAACTTGTCTGGGCTATGGTTCTGTTCAAAGCAATAGTTAGTAATGTGAAAACACATCCTATTATCATTCCCCACAAATTAAATAACTGGGTAAGAATTAATATTATTATCCTTAAAAATTTAATGGAATATGCCAGCTCATAATTTTCATGGGTGAAATTGGCAATGGCAACCACTGCCATGTACAGCATGGTTTGCTGGTTAAACCATCCTGTATTTACTGCAAACTCACCGATTATTATGGCAGCAATTAAACTTAAAGGGGTATTTAATGTGCTGGGAGTATTTATTGCCGCTAATTTTAAACCATCAATAGCAAGCTCTAACAATAAAAGCTGCCAGAAAATGGGGACAAATTGTACATCTGTAATTTTGGTAAATTCAAGCCAGTCCGGTAACAGCCCCGGATTGTTTGCATATAGCAAATAAAGAGGGGTTAAAATTAATGACATAACTGTAATGAAGGCACGGGCAAGTCTTAAATAAGTCCCTGTAATTGGCGGAAAATAATAATCATCTGCTTCTTCTATTACATCAAAAATAGTTGTTGGTAAAATCATTGCGGCAGGGGAATTATCCACTAAAATACATATTTGTCCTTCTAATATTTCAGCAGCCACAGTATCCGGTCTTTCAGTATATCTGAATTTAGGAAACGGATTAAACCAATGACCTTTATGAATACATTCCGAAAGGCTTTCCTGATTCATAGGCAACGCGTCTGTTTTAATATTTTCAATTTGTGATTTTATTCTTTTTAGAAGTTTTTTATCAACCCTATCTTTCATATAACAAAGGGCTATATCCGTTCTGGAACTTTTTCCGGCTCTAAGTATTTCACACATATATTCAGGATTTCTGATTCTCCTTCTTATAAGTGCTGTGTTTAATACTAATGTTTCCACAAAGCCATCCCGTGAACCTCTAAGAACCTTGTATTTTTCAGGCTCCTGAACATTTCTTGCAGGATATTTCCTTACGTCAATTAGCATTGCCTTATCATATCCGTCAATTAACAGGCATACCACTCCTGAAAGAAGCAATGTAAGAACATTATATTTATCGTCATATAAGTCTATTTGTATAAAAGGAATTTTATTATCAGCGAAATCTTCCACCGGTACATTTAAATCGGAAGGCTCAATACCTGTAAAAAACTCCTGGACTTTCTGTATTAAATCATTGTCGCAAAATCCGTTTATATAATACATTACGGCTTTCTTTCCACCAACAATAAAATTACGCTTTAAAATATCAAAGCTTTCATCAATATATAATATTTCATCAAAAGTATTAATGTTTTCAACAATATTTTTATTAATAAATTTTTCCATAAAAAACCTCACACCATTACTAGTGTGAGATTTTTTAGAAAATTTATTCAATTTTTAATTATAGTTTTTCAATAACTTTCTTTGGACACTTTTCGGCACATACACCACATTTTTTACATTTATCCTGCATAATTGTTGCCAGATTATATCCAAAATCAATAGCCTGCACAGGGCAGTTCTTTGCGCATAGTCCACAGCCAATGCAACCTGCACTACAAGCCTGCATTACATCCCTTCCTTTATCGTGGGAACTACATTTAACCATGTATTTAGTATCAGCAGGTATAATTGAAATTAAATTCTTAGGACATGCTGCAACACATTTGCCACAGGCCTTACATTTTTCGCTATCAACTATTGCCTTGCCGTTTACTACGTGTATGGCATCAAATTCACAGGCTTTTACACAGCTTCCAAGTCCTAAACAGCCATAACTACAGGCTTTTGCACCTCCACCGGGAATGTTTGCAGCATCCTGACATGACATATTTCCATAATAGTTATATTTATCTTTGGCTTTTTCACAGTCACCGGAACAGGCAACATAAGCCACTTTTTTAACTACGTTAGCTTCAACTCCCATTATGTCTGCTATTATCTTTGCAGTGCTTTCGCCACCTACAGGACAGGCTGACGGATCACATTCTCCTTTGGCAATGGCTGATGCTAAGGCATCACATCCGGCATATCCACAACCACCGCAATTGTTACCGGGTAATGCTTCTCTTATGGCAACTTCTTTTTCATCTACTTCTACTGATAAGAATTTGCCGGCAATACCCAGTGCTATACCAATAATCAAACCTACGCCACCAACAATGGCAACGGCATATAAAATTCCTGTCATTGTTGTACTTAATGCTAAAATTTCCATATATGCCTCCTTATACAACACCGGTAAATCCGGTAAATGCTATAGCCATAAGTCCTGCTGAAATAAGTACAATAGGTGTACCTCTAAAAGGTTTTGGAATATTATTGTTTTCTGATTTTTCTCTTATTCCTGCAAGAATTACAATTGAGATTAAAAATCCAAAGGATGTACCAAAGGAACATGCCATGCTTTCACCAAAATTATAACCGTTATCTATATTTGAAATTGCTACACCAAGTACGGCACAGTTGGTTGTAATTAAAGGTAAATACACTCCAAGTGCCTCATATAACGGCTTAACAAATTTCTTTAATATCATTTCAACTAACTGAACTAAAGCTGCAATTACAAGAATAAATACAATGGTTTGTAAGTATTCAAGATTAAGGGGTGTAAGAATAGCGTAATAAACACCATAGGTAACTGCTGATGCAATCATAATTACAAAGATTACTGCAGCTCCCATTCCCGCAGCAGTATCAGTTTTTTTAGAAACCCCAAGGAATGGACACAAACCTAAAAACTGACTTAATACAACGTTATTTACCAGTGCAGCTCCCACTGCAATTAACATACAATTAACCATTTATGCCTCCTCCTTTTCATCTTTAGTGCAATTGGTAAAATCACTGCCACAGCCTGTGCATCCTGCACACCCCTGTTCACACTGGAGTTTTCGTGGCTTCTTTCCATGGCTGATTCTTATCTGGTTCTGAATGGCAATAAGGGCAGCTAAAATAAAGAATGCTCCCGGTGCCATAACGAAAATACCTATACCGTCCCATCTAGGAATATTAATTCCAAGAATAGTTCCTGCACCAATTATTTCTCTAAAGCCTCCAAGAAGTGACAAGGCTATTGTAAATCCAAGTCCCATTCCCAAGCCGTCAAATAATGCCGGTATAGGAGGATTTTTTGAAGCATAGCTTTCTGCTCTTCCTAAAATAATACAGTTAACAACAATCAGTGGTATGTAAATCCCAAGAGACTGGTTAAGAGATGGAAGATATGCTTCAAGAAGAAACTGTAATATAGTTACAAAACTAGCTACAATAACAATAAATGCCGGTACTCTCACTCCGTTAGGAATGACTTTTCTAAGAAGTGAAATCACGAAGTTTGACAAAACAAGAACTGCCATTGTACTAAGTCCCATTCCTGCTCCGTTTATCACGGAAGATGTAACAGCCAGTGTCGGACACATTCCAAGAATAAGAACAAAAGTAGGATTTTCCTTAATAATACCGTTATATAAACGCTCAACACATCTGTTCATTAATTAGCACCTCCTGTAATATTTTTCACACAGGCAATTGCAGCATTTACACCATGTGTTACCGCATTTGTGGTTATTGTTGCACTGCTTATGGCATTAATTTCATTATCAGCAGAAGTTCCTGCCTTATTATATTTGAAATAATCAACTTTTTTGTTTTTAAACTGGGACATAAATGAATCTTCTTTCGCTTTCATTCCAAGTCCCGGTGTTTCACTTAATGAAAGGAACGAAATTCCAGTAACGGTTCCGTCTGTTTTTATGCCTACCGTAATTTGAAGGGAACTGCCATAAGCTTCATTATCCGTAACCGTAACAATATATCCTAAATCATTACCGCTATCATCTGTTGCTTTAACAACATTATCAATGGTGGCATTATAAGCCTTAATTGTGGAAATTCCATTTTCCTTTTCAGTGTTTTTGATTTCCTTAGAAATGGTGTCATTTAATTTTGAATCAAAATCCACAGTATCATATTTAGAAAGTCCCGGCATTACGGCTTCATAGGCCTCAACCATGGTCTTTTCTTCCTGCTTTGCCCTTGCATCTGATGTAACATTGTAAACAAAGCCAAGTCCCAAACCGGAAATTAAAGTTATAACAAATAATATTAATGTATCTTTAATTATTTTGTTCATATTATCTGCCTCCCTTCTGTTTTACAATACCAAAAGCTCTAGGTATTGTATATTTTTCAATAAGAGGAACAAGAAGGTTACAGAATATAATGGCAAAAGATACACCTTCTGCATTTGCTCCAAAAGTTCTGAATATAGCAGTTAAAAGTCCAAGACATATGCCATAAATATACCTGCCACCCTTTGTAATAGGTGATGTAACATAATCAGTTGCCATAAAGAAGGCACCAAATATTAAACCGCCACCGCAAAGCTGCTGGGCTAAAAATACAGGGTCAGATGACTGATTAAATAACATAATACATACAGCAAATACAGCAATATATGTAAGAGGTATTCTTACGTCAATTATTTTTCTGATAACTAAGTAAGCTGCACCAATTAAAAGTGCAATAATACTTGTTTCACCAATGGTTCCTGCATGATTACCGATAAACATGTCGATAAGTGATGCAGAGCTTCCACCTGCATTTTTTAATGCTGTAAGTGGTGTTGCACTGGTGGCAGCATCAATTCCCTTAACATCCTTAGGATAAAATGCTGTCATGTCACCGGCAAAGGATAAAACAAGGAAACATCTAGCACCTAATGCCGGGTTCATAAAGTTTTGACCTAAACCACCAAAAAGCTGTTTTACAATAATTATTGCAAAAGCTCCACCTAATGCCGCTTTCCAATATGGAAACGTGCATGGTAAATTAAGCGCCAGTATCATACCTGTTACTACGGCACTTAAATCAAAAATCGTTATTTTCTGATCTGTTATTGTTGTGTAAATATATTCCGCCGCAACACAGGAAATAACTGTAATTAATATAAGTAATGCTGAATGAATGCCATATTTGATTCCAAAAAGATTGGTATAGTTATATATGCCAAAAGCTGATGTAGGAATCATGGCAATAATAACATCTCTCATTATACTTTTGGTTGTCATTTTAGCCTTTACGTGAGGGCTTGATGATACGTTATACATTATTTGTCACACTTACCCTTTCCTACGTGCTGCCTGCACTTTTCTTTTCATTGTTCTAACTGACTGCGTAATATTTCTATTGGCAGGACAGTTGTAGTTACATGTTCCACATTCTATACATTCCATGCCATGCATTTTTACAAATGCTTCCATATCGTTTGCATCTGCCGCATGGGCAAGCTTGGCACAAATAAGACCTTCCGGACAAACCATGGCGCATTTACCACAGTTTAAACAGTTAGTCATTGTTGCTCTTGAAATTTCATCCTGTTTGAATGCTAACAGAGCTGAAGAACCTTTAATAACAGGAACTTCTAAAGAAAACATCGCCTGTCCCATCATAGGCCCGCCGGAAATGATTTTTTCAACGTTTTCATCCATTCCTCCGGCTTCCTTAACTAACTGTGCGTGACTGGTTCCAAATGGTACCTCCAGGTTGCATGGGCTGCTAATTCCGTCTCCTGAAACGGTAACAATACGTTCCGTAAGAGGTTTGTTGAATTTAACTGCACGATAAATATTATATATTGTATCAACATTATCTACTATACAGCCTGCATCAGCAGGAAGCATTGAGGAATTAATTTTCCTTTTAGTAACAGCATATATAATATGTCTCTCAGAACCCTGAGGGTATTTTGTTTTTAATTCTGCTACACTGATTTTGTCTTCTTTTTCAGTAAGCTTCTTTAAATTTTCTATAACATCAGGTTTATTGTTTTCCACAGCAATAACACCTTTTGCATTTTCAAAAAGCTTAAGTACGATTTTCAAGCCCTCAATTACCTCTGACGGCTGTTCTACAAGTCTTCTATAGTCAGAAGTTATGTATGGCTCGCACTCAGCTGCATTTACAATTACATAATCAATGGATTTGTCATCCTTAGGAGTAAGCTTTACATGAGTAGGAAAGCACGCACCTCCGAGTCCGACTACGCCACAGTCTTTTACGGCTTTTCTAATAGTATCTTTTGACCAGGGTTCATTATTTGGTCCATAATTATATTCTTCATATAAATTGTCATTTTCGATAATGATAGAAAGAACCTTGCTTCCGTTAGGAACTAATCGTTTTTCGATTTTCTTAACAGTACCTGAAACAGATGAATGAATGTTAGCTGATACAAATCCATCTGCACCGGCAATAAGCTGTCCCTTAAGAACTCTCTCTCCCACTTCTACAACAGGTTTCGCCGGTGCACCAATATGTTGTGATACCGGAAAAACAAGTTCCCCTTCAGGGAGAATTTTTCTTACGGCAACATCTTTAGACAATTCTTTTCCATCATATGGATGAACTCCACCCTTAAATGTTAGAATAGACATTTTTTTACCTCTCTTTGCCATGCTTAAAATAATGATTTAAATATCTAAAATGGTTCCAAAATAATAAAAACCAATAATAAATATAATAATACTTTTTCACATTATATTCAATGAAAAAGGACTTTAAAATATTACTTTTAAATATTACTTTTAAAATATAGCAAAGGTTATTCTCCAACCAGCATACAGAAATTAATGTAAATAACTCTTTGTAATATATGTAATAACAATGCGTATAAGAATGAAACAACTATTACTATAACAATATTTGTTAATTTATTATACGAATGGACTACTTTCTTTTTTATGTATATAGTGGATAAGTATGTTCCATATCCAATAAATATCAGGCTTGTTACTAACATACCCATAAGACCGATTTTTGAAAGCATGGGACTTGCAGAATTGTAATATAAATAACTATATTCCGGTTCACCATGTATGTATACCTTATGTAATTTACTTCCTTCCTTTGCCAGTTGATATTCCAATCCGTCTGAGCGATATATATATGTAAATAACATATATATAATAAAATCTAAAGACCAAAGTATTTTATTTATTTTATTTTTCAAAGCTTAAATCCTCCTGCTTTTTCCTATAACGGATAATTGATGAAATATAAATATTATTTTAATCATAACATATTTGGGGTTAAGTAAAAATACAAAGGGACATATCACATTAGCGATAGTCCCTCTAAAAGTATTTTAACTATTTAATTTTCACAATTCGCTTTGACCATTTTCCATATATCTTTTTACCATTTACAACATTGTATGTACGAATGATAATTATATATTTTTTGCCTTTCTTAACTCCTTTTATTGTTGACTTAACAATAGTGTTCTTTTTAAGGAGTTTTACCTTGGCATGTTTTGAATTTTTGCTTGTCCAGTATTTAATCTGATAGCCGGTTGCCTTCTTATTTTTCTGCCATGATAATTTAATACTCTTTTTAGCTTTCTTTGCCTTAAACTTTTTAACAACTAATTTCTTATATTTGCCATCAATTGCTTTAGATGTTGGTGTAACCTTTGATGTTGTAGTTGTTTCAGAAGGCTTTTCGGTAGTAGGTTCTGCTGTAGTTGGCTCTTCACCCTTTTCTCCTATAACATTTAATTCTACTAAAACTTTCTGATTAGCAAGTTGTGCGAAGATTTTTCCGTATACAGGATCATCGGCATATCTTTTAGCATAATTTTCATATATTTCATGAGAAATTACTGCACCTACTGTAACTTTAGTATTATAAACCGGTATTGTTACCCTTAAAGTCTCATCATTAATAATGTTTTTGTCTGATGATATCCAGTATCTCTGATGGTCAGGAATTTCTTCTTCCGGATTTACAATTCTTGCAATAATTCCGTTATTATCTGGCTTTGAAACATAGTTTGATGAATAAACATTTCCATTTTCATCCTGATATATGCCGTAAAATACCTTCAAATCTCCTGTAATATTATTTGCATCGCTGTTTTCATTTTTTATAAACTCAAAGAAGTTTTCTTTTGCACTATTCATAAAATTAACAGCATTGGTTATTTCTTCTTCTGTTAAAGGTAAAACTGTCACGTCAAACTTAGTTGAAGCAGAAATATCAGGATTTTCCTTGTTGGTAATTGTTACTGTTAATGTAATTGTTTTTTTATCTTCTCCCGGAAGTGGTCTGTATGTGTATGTACGATAGCCATAAATTTCCATTACAGATGTATCGCTGCTTTCAACCTTGAAATCGTAATACTTACCATCAAGACCTAACTTTTTAGGGATAACTAACTGTATGTCATCTTTCACATTACTTAAATCAATATCTCCACCTGTAGTGAAATTTGAAAGATTATCTTTATATGTGTCAACCTTTTCCTGTAATGCCTTTGTCTGCTCTAATACTTCGTTATATGCTAAAACTTTAACAGGTATTTCACGTTTAATGGTTTCAGTAACCTGATCTTCACCTGAATTATATCTGCCAAATGTAAATTCAGCTGTTATAACAACATTTTGATCCTCTGATTTTCTATTTACCTTTGCTGTATAGTACATGTTAGTAAAGTCACTGTCCCATTCAGCAGAGTTACTAATTGAAATTACACTGCTATCTGAGGATGTATACTTTACTTTTACCCATTTAACATTTTTATCTGAGCCATTGTGACTGACATTTGGATTAGCAGGAAGCATTAAGTTTTCTGTTACACTTTGTAAATCTTCGTTTTTGTCTAAAATCTGATTATCAATGTATTCATCCCTTACTGCTTCAAGGTCTTTTTTTACCTTGTCTAAATCCCAATAGAAATTAACACATCTTGGTGCATATTCCACTGTAACATTATTTAATGTTAAATTAAATGTAACATCTGCCTGTCCCATATATCTGTATGCATATCCGGCATCAAATAAATTAATGTAAAAATAATGTATTGTTCCATCTTCATCAATGTATGTTGCACCATCAGAAAATCTGTTTTCAACATTCTTTATTGATACTTTTATGCCTTTATTGGCGTAAGCTTCTTTGGATTCAATGAGATTTGATAAATATGTGTTAATATTTTTGTCTGTATCAAATTTCGGAGAAATAACTCCTGATGGAAGTTCATTTACAAGTGCATCAAGGGTTGCCTTATCTTCCACATCAGTGTTTGTAGCCTTAATCTGCCATTTTAAAACAGGATAACCATTATTTATGCTGCTGTCTGTTGCAAATGCTTCTCCTAAATCAGATGCAATACCTTTTAATTCATCTGATGATAATTTTGTAACATCAGGTTCATCTGCATCAGAAATTTTAAAGCCATAAACATTTGAATTTATCCCTTCAAGATAATAGCATTTTTCAAAAGAAACATAGGCATTAATATATCCTATAGCTGCACCATTTTGAGTTTTTTCCGTAACCGCACCGGTTGTATAACTGTTTTTTACTGTTGATACATTGTTTGTGGTACCATATCCATAACCGACTAATCCACCTGAATATATTGTTCTGGTTGCTGTTGTAGTAACACTTCCTGTGTTATAGCAGTTTTCAATTGATGTGTATGTTTTAATTTCACCTGTTATACCTGCAACTCTCGCTCCACCGGTAATGTCACCTACATTATAACTGTTTGTAATGGTTGTATTTTCAGAATATCCTGTGATTCCGGCAATGTTTTTCGCATTTTTGTTTGTAACATTTATAGTTGCTTCGTTACCACAATTTGTAATGGTTGTATTAACTGCTTTAGCCACAATACCTGCATCAAATCCAAGAGTTGATGTAACATTTCCCTTAACTACAAGGTTTTTAATTGTGGCACCATTAGTCTGACCGATTAATCCCTGATAAGTTTTCTGAGCGTTAATATCTAATGTTACGCTATGTCCGTCACCATCAATTGTTCCCGTAAAAGCATCAGGTAAAGTATTATCACCTTGACCTATTGTTTCAGTAACATTTTCAATGTCGCTAGTAAGAATGTAATTTCCATCTAATGGATATTCAGCATCCTTGCCGATTTTGGCCCACTGAGTGGCGTCTGATATTTCAATTACATTTGATGTATCATCAGCTTTGGTGTAAGTTATACTTACATTTGAAAATGCCAGTGCCATGGTAAGAGCAATTGAAATAACCTTTTTGGTTGTGTTGTTTCGTCTCATTTTCGTTCTCCTTCAATTAGTAAAATAGTAAGAGTAACACGAAAAAAGCCCTAAAGCGTATGCTCTAGGGGTGCGATAAATCTTATATATGCAAAATAAAGGCATCAAAATAAAGCCTTTTTGCAATAGAAGCCCTTTATCAATTCCCCGTGATATAACTCCAAACTCTATGCAGGTCTCCTGGCTTACACATCATCACTTTTATTTACCTTCCCGGTTGCCCAGTGGCGATTAAAAATCATACATGAATAACATGCCGCATAAATATGCGAATAAAAATTCCGTGCTTACAGTGGCGGGACCGTGCAGGATTTCCACCTGCTTCCCTCTTAGCTGATTTTTACATCAGAACATAAAGTCCATATGATATTTTTTAACATCACGGGTAATTTTAGCATTGTGTAATTAGATTGTCAACTAACGTAAAAATATGCTAAAATATACTTATGCTAGTAATAAGAGATAAAGCAAATATAAAAATTGACTACCCGGTTTCAACGATTGCAAATCCTGATAAAACAATATTTTTTGATATTGAAACAACGGGATTTTCAAGAAAATACTGTAATGTTTATTTAATAGGCTGTATGTATTTTTCTAATAATGAATTAATGTATGCCCAGTGGCTGGCTGAGAATTTTAATGATGAGGCAAATGTTCTTATGGCGTTCCACAAATTTTTAAAGGGATTTAACACCATTATTCATTTTAATGGAAATGCTTTTGATATTCCTTTTGTTAAAGAAAGAGGTGAGAAATACAACTTAGACTTTGATTTTGACAGATTTAACAGCATAGATATTTATAAACCTCTGTCGAAATTAAATCATATATTAAATCTGGAAAACCAAAAGCAGAAAACCTTTGAAAAAGCATTAAACATAAAACGTACTGATCCTTTTTCAGGTGGGGATTTAGTAGAGGTCTTTAAGCATTATGTAGAATCAAAAGATGAGAGGCTTATTTTCCCCCTTCTGCTACATAATCGTGAAGATGTTATTAATATGGGAAAATTAATATCCCTTTTATCTGTAAAAGATGTGTTTGATGGGAAATTTCATATTCAGGAATATTACATTAACGAATATACAAATGTTGAAGGGGACATAGAAAAAGAATTAAGAATTAATATTTCATTTGAAAACAGGATTCCACTAAAAATGATATATAACAAAGATTATCTTCATTTTTCTGCCATAGATGATAGAGGATATATAACCGTTAAAATCATAAATGGAACCTTTAAGTATTTTTTCTCCAATCCGAAGGATTACTTTTATCTGCCTTTAGAGGATAAAGCAATTCATAAAAGTATTGCTTCTTTTGTGGATAAAAACTACAGAAAACAGGCGTCAGCTTCTACATGTTACGAGAAATTTTCAGGGGAGTTTTTACCGGTGTATTCTTTAGATAATGATTGTTTTCCACAGGTTTTAAGAGAGGATTACAAATCTAAAACAGGAGTCATCAAACCTTCAGTTTTAAAGGATGAAAACATTTATTCATATGTTTTAGATATTATTAAATTCATGAAAAATAAATAGTTATAACTAAGTAAGGAGGTTCACATTTAGTGAACCTCCCTGCTGTTTTTAAACGATAGAAAATGATTATTTACCACTCATCTGTTTTTCCTGAGCTTCAATCATCTTCTTAACCATCTGTCCACCAACAGAACCTGCCTGTGCAGATGTTAAGTTTCCGTTGTAACCGTCTGTAAGCTGTACACCTACTTCTGATGCACATTCCATTTTAAATCTGTTCATTGCACTCTTTGCTTCTGGAACATTTACATTGTTTGAATTACTCATTTCAATTACCTCCATTTTCACAATCAGATATTTAAAAATTGTAACCAACCTTCAATTGAATTTTTGTTACACTAGTATTATGTGAAGAAAAGAGATTAATAAACTGGTAAGTTGTTGTTAATCTGACATTTTTTTCAAAATATAATAATTTAAAAAGTCTCTTTTATAAGATTAACTATTGTAGTAAATTTCATTCCGTTTGAAGCTTTAATTAAAACTGTATCTCCGGGTTTGATATACTCACTGATATTTGACTCAAAGTCCTGTTTATTATTAAAATGATAAACCATGTTGCATCCGCTTTTTGCAGCATCAGCTATGTTTTGTGCCAAATCACCAATACATATAACTTCATCTATTTTTAATCGGGCAGCTTCTTCTCCTACCTGTCTATGAAGTTCTGCTTCATTGTCTCCTAACTCATACATATTACCTAAGATAGCTACCTTTCTGCCATCTGCTTCTGATAAAACATTAAGAGATGCTTTCATTGACATGGGATTGGCATTGTAACAGTCATCTATTACTGTTATATTGTTTACGTTAAAGATGTTATTTCGGCCGTTTATTGCCTTAAGCTTTCTAATGCCGGAATCTATTTCTGAAAAACTCATTCCAAAATGAACACCTATGCAGGTAGCTGCTAAGGCATTATAAATCATGTGAAATCCCGGAATTGGAATCAGTGTTGTAAAGGTTTTATCAAAGTATCTGATTTCTACTTCTGTTCCCATAACGCCTTTTGATGTGTGAGAAACAATTCCCACATTCTGCTTTGTATTTATGCCGAAAAACATTGGTTCATGTCCGTTTACTTCTTTTACATTAATTAATTTGTCATCATCACCATTTAAAACTACAAAACAATCTTTTTGTGCGTGTTCAAACATTTCTGTTTTAGCTCTGAATACACCATCTCTGTCTCCTAAATTTTCCAAATGGCATGTTCCAATATTAGTAATTACGCATACATCCGGCTTTGAAATATTAGCAAGACGGTGCATTTCACCAAAGTCACTGATTCCCATTTCTATAACGGCTATCTGATGATTATCACGTATTTTTAACATGGTAAGTGGCATTCCGATTTCATTGTTATAGTTGCCCTCAGTTTTTAAAACCTGATATTTTTCACTTAAAACGGAAGCAATGATTTCTTTAGTGCTGGTTTTTCCTACACTACCTGTAATTCCTATGATTTTACATGAAAGCTGTTCTCTGTAAAATTCAGCAATTGCCTTTAGGGCATCAGCAACAGATTTAACCAGTATGTATGGCTTGTTGATATCCAATTTTTTTTCAGATAAAGTGCATAATGCACCTTTTTCAAATACCTGTGGAATAAAGTCATGTCCGTCAACCTTTGCCCCCACAAAAGGAAGATACAAATATCCTTCTTCTATTAAACGGCTGTCTTTTTCAACACCTGTAATTTCAGTTTGTTTAAAACTTTCATCTCCTATGTATATTCCATTGCAGGCTTTAGCAATGTTTTCCAGTGTCATATTTTTTAAACTCATTTATTTGCTCCAATCAACATTATTTATATTTGTTTAACGACAATTCTACTATTTTATTACAAAGAGACGGATAATCCACACCTATTGCCCTTGCCTCATCAGGAATAAGACTTGTGGAAGTCATACCCGGTAATGTATTTACTTCTAAGCAAAACATATTTCCGGCTTTATCCATCATAACGTCTGCTCTTGAACATAGCGAACAACCAATTGCATCACAGGCATCAACAGCTACCTGCTGCATTTTCTCTGTAAGTTCATCGCTTAAATTAGCAGGACAAACATGAGTTGTGGCACCATCTTTATATTTGTTTTCATAGTCATACCATCCTTCTCTTGGTATAATTTCCACAATAGGTAATGCCTTTCCATTTAAAACTCCAATGGAAAATTCCCGTCCTTCTATAAAATCTTCAATTAATATTTCGTTATCATATTTGAAACATTCTTCCACGGCATTTTGGTAATCTTTTTCGTCTTTTACTAAAACCACACCAACACTTGAGCCACCGTTGCATGCTTTAACTACAAGAGGAAGTGACATATTTAAGCGGTTGAGGTCTGTATCTTCACCTTTTTTCACCCAGACACTTTTAGCTGTTGGAACACCTTTTGACATAAAAATCTGTTTTGTAACTGCTTTATCCATTCCCATGGCACTGGCTAAATGTCCTGAACCGGTGTATTTAATTCCATATAAATCAAAGGCTGCCTGACATTTTCCGTCTTCACCGTTTTTTCCATGTAAGGCAAGAAATACAATGTCAGCTTTTTTACATATTTCAATTACATTATTTCCAAAGAAGCTTTTTCTTTTTCCTTCAGTTTCTTTAACTTTTGTAGAAAGGCTTTTTATGTAATCTTTTTCTTTTGTAACATCATATGTGTTTTTTGAGGTTTCAAAAATATCACAATTATCCATTCCAAAGAAAACATCCATCAAAATAGCATTGTGATTTTTTTCACGAAGTGCCTGACAAACATTATATCCTGAGCTTATTGAAACTTCTCTTTCTGTACTGTTTCCTCCACATAAAACTACTATATCCATAACTAATGTACTATACTCCTCTCAAATTTATATATTAATTGATGAAATTTTTGATGTATTCATCATTTCCATTTCCTCATCTGATACATACAATTCGCCGGATTCAATTAAATTAATTGCATCAGCAGCTTTTTTTAAAGTATCAGCATCATTCATAATATCGCCGATTTTAAATTCAAAATCACCACTTTGTCTGACACCGAAAAAATCACCCGGCCCCCTTAACTTCAAATCTTCATTTGCAATAAAAAATCCGTCGTTAGATTTATTTAATATTTCAAGGCGGTCTTTTGCTTCCTTCTTTTCGCTGCCATTTATAAAAATACAGTAGGATTGAAACTTTCCTCTTCCTACACGGCCCCTAAGCTGATGCAGCTGGGCTAATCCAAAACGTTCTGCATTTTCAACCATCATAACCGTGGCATTAGGAACATTAACACCAACCTCCACAACAGTGGTTGAAACTAAAACCTGTATTTCATTTTTTGAGAACTTCTCCATTATATCATTTTTTTCAGCAGGTTTCATTCTTCCATGCAAAAAAGATACATTAATTGCCGGTGGAAATATCTGCTTAAGCTTATCGGCATATTCAATAACATTTTCACCTTCTACAGCTTCGCTGTATTCTACCGTAGGACATATAATGTAAACCTGACGTCCCTGTGCAACTTGCTTTTCAATAAAATTATAGGCGTTATATCTGTAATCTTTGCCGACAACACAGTTGGCTATAGGTCGCCTTCCAGCAGGCAATTCATCAATTATTGAAATATCAAGGTCGCCATACATTATAATGGCAAGGGTTCTTGGAATAGGTGTTGCACTCATAACTATTGTATGAGGTCTGCTTCCTTTCCCGGAAATTGCTTCACGTTGTCTTACTCCAAATCTATGCTGCTCATCAGTAACTACAAGGGCTAGGTTTTTATATTTAACTTTATCTTGGATAAGAGCATGGGTTCCTATTATAACGTCTGCCGTGCCACTTTCAATATCCTGATAAACCATCCTTTTTTCTTTAACCGTCATGGAGCCTACAAGTATAACAGGACACAAATCAATATTATTTTTTTCTAATGTTTCTTTTAGCTGTTCAAAATGCTGTCTTGCAAGAACTTCCGTAGGTGCCATAAGTGCCCCCTGATATCCGTTCAATGCAGCAGTTATTAATGCTAAAAAAGCAACTATCGTTTTACCGGATCCAACATCTCCCTGAATTAACCTGTTCATAACTTTAGGAGATGAGATATCTTTTTTTATTTCCTCCCATGTGCGAAGTTGTGCAGATGTAAGATTATAGGGAAGATTTTTTATTAAATTTTCAACCTCATCAGGTTCTTCTAAAATATATTCATTTTTTTCATTTTTATTGTTATCTTTTAAATTTCTAAGAGTATTAATAAATTCAAAAAATTCGTCAAATACCAGTCTTTTTCTTGCTGTAGAAAGTTCTTTCATGTTTTTTGGAAAATGAATATTTTTAATAGCCACCCTTCTATCTTCTAAAGAATATTTCTCTTTAACCGACACAGGAAGATTTTCATTTATGTCAATAATATTAAGTGCCTGTGTAACAGATTTTTGAACTAAAGTATTTGTCAGACCGTGAGTAAGAGGATAAACCGGCTGCATTTTTCCCATTTTTGAAGTGTATTCTTTTATTGTAAAGATTTTTGGCTGCTCTATTTCAAAACTACCTTTAGATTCTCTTACAAATCCCCTAAAAATATACACGTCACCATTTTTTAATTTACTTCTTAAATATGGTGAATTAAACCAGATAGCTTTAATTCCGTAGCCTTCACTATCTCTAAGATAAGCTGTAACAATTTGCAAATTACGGACTTTTTTCACTGCAACATCCCTTACAACTGTTGCTTTAACCGCCTGAGTCCTGTCACAATCTAATTTACGGACAATTACAGGTTCTTCATAAACATCGTAATATCTGGGATAATACTCCAGTAAGTCTTCAACACTGGATACACCTACTTTTTCAAACAAATTTTCAGTTTTCTGACCTATTCCTTTTAATTCATTAAGCAACATATTAATATCCTCAAAACATTTCAGCCTATTTTACCACATATGAAAAAAGAATGCCAGAAAATCGAAATGGATTTTGAAGCTTTGGTTTGACATTTTGATATTCATTTGTTATCTTATTTTCGGAGCCATATTTGGTTGTAGATGATGGCAATTGGAGCCTGAGTGCTGACAACCATTCATTGGTTCTTTTTTTGTCAGGCTCAATTTATAATTTTTATAGTTTATACCTCATCCTCATATGGTTGACGAACTATATTTATAAAACGTTCTTTAATAGCTCCAAATAGCTTGTAATTCTTCTTAGCAGTATTCAATGACACCTGATTTGCTCCAATAATTTCATCGGGCATATTTTGAACCACTTCATCATATTGCCAAAAGCAAACATCACAAATATCTGTAATTACTTCATCGGTATCATCAAGAGTTAAGTAACCACAACATGGACATCTTTTCATAAAACTTGCTCCTTAAACTTTATTTTGTACACATATATGCTCCCTTTCTCTTTCAATTTCCTGTAAAATAAAAAGAAGCACACAATAATCAATATCATGTGCCTCTTTAATAATCTTATTTAATTTTTACTGTTTTACAGTAACTTCCATAATATGTTTTTCTACCAACTTTTTTCAAAGCTCTTACTTTAACATAATAGGTGCTGTTATTCTTTCTCTTAAATGTAAGTTTTGTTTTCTTAATGTTTTTTACAGTTTTGCCTTTAAACTTTTTATTTGTAGAATATACAACCTGATATCCTTTAGCTCCTTTTACCTTTGCAAACTGAATATTTACTTTCTTCTTTGTTGCTTTTTTCTTTGTAATTTTTGTTTTTCCAGGAACTATTTTAAATGTAACGTAGTCGCTTTCCCTAAAGTTTCCGATACCATTTATAATTATTTTTGATGTTCCAATATCTTTATTGTTTTTGTATGTAACAGTATAATCTGTTCCTTTACGTAATGTGATTCCTTTATACTTAACCGTTACCTTACGTTTTATGGCTTTTCCGCTGTATGTCAGAGAATTTGTGGCTACATTAATTGATGTTGACCATATACTCTTTTTAGCTTTTGTACCTGTCTTATCACATACGGCCTTGCCGTTAGAATATGACATAATCTTACACATTTCGCTTGAAGTATATACTCCATATCCGCTTTTATTTATGGCATAATCTATACCACCGTTTCCACTTAAACTATATGTACATACATTAGTAAATTTAACACCCGGTGTATCAGGGCATTCCACGGCAGACTTCAAGAAACATGTAGCCGCCTGATAACATGAATAAATGCCAATTCCATAGGCTTCATGAGTTTTTACATTTGAAGAAACCTTATAATCAGTATATCCATATGAGCCCTTTGCATTCCATACATTCTGGGATGTTATGTCATAAGGCAACTCACTTTGATACATATAACACTTACCACCGTTACCATTCCATATTGTCTGATATTTTTGGAAGTGTTCTACCATAAGTCCGTAAGTTGTAACATTGTCACCATTTATTATTACACCGGTATCAGCTGTGTTTTTATTCCAGCCTACACCTGCTCCATGATCTGCTCTCCAAACCCAGAAATTGTCGCCTATTACGTCGCTGCTGTTAATTATAACACATGTTGTAACCTTTCCCGGATTTGAATCTGCTCCACCTACTCTGTAAAAGGTATCACTTAACAAAATAGGGTTATCCTTATGAGATGTTTTATCTCCAGATGTTCCAACTGTTAAAAGTGCAGATGATTTCTTTACTCCTGCATCAAATAATACGCCGGCTATTTTTACTCCTCCTACATTTGAAACAGTCATACACTGATTTCCATTTACAGGTTCCAATGTTGCATATCCCAATCCTAGAACAATAGTGTTTTCATTAGTTATATTAATTGCCTGGGAAAGATTATATATTCCGGGAGTAAGTATAAGGTTTTTGCCTGTTTTTAATTCGTCGTTAATTTTTGTTGCACTATCTGATGGCTTAGCAACATAAAAACGGTCAAGGTCTATGAATTCGCCTTCGTTTTCATTTGCCCATGAAACACCTGTAGAGTTTTTTCTAACTGCCGGTACATATACACCATATTTTCCATCATCATTTTTCATTAAAAACGGCTTTTCCTGACACTCAGGAGTTTCTGAAACCTTGGTGTAAGATAAATACGGCCACTCACCGTTTGGGCCATTGCTGATGTTTGTTTTATCGTATAATGATGCAACGCTACATCCTACAAAAACGTAATTCCAAACGCTTCCATCCCATCTGTTCATTTCGGTATTTCTAGAAATCCACTGTTGCTGTGAACCTGCTGATATTCCTGCTTCCGTATCAATCTGCTTACCTGTTTTCTGGTCTTTATATGTGTATTTTCTTCCTGCAACTTTTGTGTCTGCAAGAAAACCACCACTGGCATAACCACCCTGATGATGCAAATCAAGATTACCTTTAATATTCATTCTTCTCATAGAAGTAGCCTGAGAAACAGCCCACATGGTGCTGTTCGCTGTTGTAGTAAGATTTTCTACTGAACGCCAGAAATTGCAAAGGGCATTATAATTTACTGAACCGTCATATTTTTTACCTTTCATCCATTCAGCCTTACAGTTTATATTACCAATTACAGTGTTTTCCGGTGAAATGCCAAGTCCTGCAACCTGCGTGTAAAATCCAACTTCCACATTAATATCTTTACTGTAATTTCCCGGTGCAAACATTAATGCATTTCTGTCTGAAATAAATTGTCCTGCTTCTGTTTTCTTATAAATATTATTAATGCATGACTGTATTTCTGATGTACTGTCTGTAGGTTCAAAAATATTAGTGTTTAAACCAAAAGTCTGTATTTCATATGAAATAGGGGTTGAAAGTTCATATTCCTTATCTGAAACATATGATACTTTATAATATTCGCCATTGTAATCAGTGTCTGTATATGCAGAATCTGAAACAGTGGCAACTTTACTGTACTTTGCATATCGGCTTTTTGCCTTATAAATATTATAAGAACCTCCACTTAGTTTGTCCCATGTTATTGTACATGAACCATTGCTGTTTTCCACAAATTTTAAATTTGTAATCGGATTAGCATTAAGCTCTAAAGCCTTTACAGGCATAACCGACACACCTGATACTACTAACGCAAGTACCAGCATTAATGATAAAATACTTCTTTTAATACCTTTCATTATATTTTCGCTCCTTTAATTTAATATAAATAAATTGTATCATATATGCTTTGTCATTCCAATAATAAAATTGTTTTTATGTCCTATTTTAGGCACTTTTTAAAAAATTAATACCTAAGTAAAAAATGGTGTATTTTTATCATTTTTACATCAAAAAAGGCCTACGGGAAACATATCATGTTATCCCATAGGCTTTTTTTATCTGCTACATAAGTAGCAATTATTAATTACATCATTCCCATTCCAGGGTTTCCGGCAGGCATAGCCGGTGTATCTTCTTTAATATTTGCAACAACTGATTCTGTTGTAAGTAATGTACTTGCCACACTTGTTGCATTCTGAAGAGCACTTCTTGTAACCTTAGCCGGATCAAGAATTCCTCTGTCTACCATCTGAACATACTCGCCATTTAATGCATCAAATCCTGTTCCAGGTTCTGATTCTCTTACCTTATTAACAATAACTGAGCCTTCAAGTCCTGCATTCTGGGCAATAGTGAAAAGTGGAGCCTCTAATGCCTTAAGAATAATAGAAGCACCTGTCTTCTCATCACCTTCTAATGTATTAACTAACTCAGCAACCTTCTTTGATGCGTGAATGTATGCTGAACCACCACCTGCTATAATACCTTCTTCTACGGCAGCTCTTGTAGCATTTAATGCATCTTCCATTCTAAGTTTGTTTTCCTGCATTTCAGGTTCTGTAGCAGCACCAACTCTGATAACTGCAACACCACCTGCTAGCTTAGCAAGTCTTTCCTGCAGTTTCTCTTTATCAAATTCTGATGTGGTTTCTTCTATCTGGGTTTTAATCTGGGCAACTCTTGCTGCAATTTCATCTGAATTACCAAGGCCATCAACGATTATGGTATTTTCTTTTGCAACCTTAACAGATTTTGCTCTACCTAAATCTTCAATCTTTGTATCTGCAAGAGATAAACCTAATTCTTCTGAAATAACCTGACCACCGGTAAGAATTGCTATATCCTTAAGCATTTCTTTTCTTCTGTCACCATATCCAGGTGCCTTAACTGCAACTACGTTAAATGTTCCACGAAGCTTATTTACAATAAGTGTTGTAAGGGCTTCACCTTCAACATCTTCTGCAATAATAAGAAGTTTAGCTCCTGACTGAACAATCTGCTCTAAGACAGGAAGGATTTCCTGAATGTTAGAGATTTTCTTATCTGTAATAAGGATATATGGATCATCCAGTGTAGCTTCCATCTTATCCATATCTGTAGCCATATATGCTGAAATATATCCTCTGTCAAACTGCATACCTTCAACAAGGTCTAATTCAGTTTTCATTGTTTTTGACTCTTCTATTGTAATAACGCCATCGTTAGAAACCTTTTCCATGGCATCTGCTACCATGTTACCAACTTCCTCATCACCGGCAGAAATAGCTGCAACCTTTGCAATCTGTTCCTTTCCTGTTACAACACTGCTCATATCAGCAATAGCATCAACTGCTACATCTGTTGCTTTCTTCATTCCTTTTCTTAAAATAATAGGATTAGCACCGGCAGCTAAGTTCTTCATTCCGGCATTAATCATTGCCTGAGCTAAAACTGTAGCTGTTGTTGTACCGTCACCTGCTACATCGTTTGTTTTAGTAGCAACTTCCTTTACAAGCTGTGCTCCCATGTTTTCAAATGAATCGTCAAGTTCTATTTCCTTTGCAATTGTTACGCCATCATTTGTAATAAGTGGTGCGCCAAAAGATTTATCAAGAACAACGTTTCTTCCTTTTGGTCCTAATGTAACCTTTACTGTATTTGCTAACTGGTTTACACCTGCTTCAAGAGCAGTTCTGGCTTCAGCGCCATATTTTATTTCCTTTGCCATATTAATTACCTCCAAAATTATTCAACGATTGCAAGAATATCTGACTGTTTTACAATTATATATTCTTCATCATCTAATTTAACTTCATTGCCTGCATACTTTGAAAAGATAACCATATCTCCAGGCTTAACATTCATAACAACTTCTTTACCGTCTACAACTCCACCGGGACCTACAGCAATAACTTCTGCCTGCTGTGGCTTCTCCTGAGATGTACTTGTCAATATAATTCCTGATTTTGTTTTTTCTTCCGGAGTAGACTGCTTTAAAACTACTCTATCTGCTAATGGTATTAATTTCATTTTTTAACCTCCATAATAACATTTCTTGTTAGCACTCCACATATATGAGTGCTAATCAACTAACAATAATAGTAACACTTTTTTTGATTAATGCAATACCTAATGTTATATTTTTACAATTTATTAACAAAATAAATATTCTATTCATTTTTGTTTTTTCCAACTTTATTATCTCTTCCAAAACAAAACAGATATTGTTGTGCGTAGCCACCATATTCTCCATATAATTCCTTAGCACATTTTCCTATTATCTCCTTTGAGGTATCTTTTCCGTTAAAATATAAAGTCTCCATAATTCTTTTTATCCACACATCAATAGGAAATGCCTGCCTGTATCCCAACGAAAAAAGCATTACGCAGTTAGCAACTTTTTCACCAACTCCCTTTATTTCCATTAGTTTCTTTCTGGCATCTTCCTCCTTTAACATTCTAATTTCTTTTTCGTTTATGATGCCTGTAGAAAGCTTCTTAACTGCGTCTGACAAATAAGGTGCCCTAAAACCTGTTTTCATTTCCCTGAAATCTGCCTCGGTAATATTGCTTAACTGTTTCATATTAGGAAAGGAATAGTATTTTTCTCCATTTACCTCCCCTAAATAGTCACCAAAATTCTCACTGATTGTTTTCACAATATGTTTTATATGGGGAATCTGCTTATTTTGGGAAATTATAAAGGATATTAATGTTTCCACAAACTCCTGATTAAGAATCCTTACGCCGTTTTTTTCTTTTATCGCAGGCTCTAAGGTTTCATCACTTTTCAGAAGAAACTCCTTAATTTTTTCATAATCTCTGTTTAAATCAAAGTATGGTATCCATATATTTTCAACTTCCTTAATTGTTTTATTAAGAAAAACAAGGTTGTTATCCTTTTCCATTATATGTAAAAGCCTGCCATAGGCTACTACAACATAATCCTGTTCATCCTGTTTATAAAATCTGAAGCATTGTCCACATTCTAAGGTCTGCTGTAAATCAAAATCACTAATTTCCTTTATTATTATATTATTTTTATCCTTCAGTATTCTCATATTACATCCTTTATATTAATTCAAATTTTTTTAATGCCTCATATATTCCACCCTTATCAAAGTCAGAAGTATGATACTTTGTAGCTTCCTTTATGGCATCATCACTATTTCCCATGGCACAGCCATACTTAACATATTTTAGCATGTCAATGTCATTTAAACTGTCACCGAAAGCATATGTGTTTTCCCATGGAATGTTTAATGCTTTAATTAATTTTTCAATTCCCACAGCTTTATTATATCCCTTTGGAACTAACTCCAATAAACTATGCTGATGAGATATAATGGTGTAATCATTTTCAAATTCCTTTATCATTCCCTCAGGATTACTGTGATTAGTAAATAATGCACTTACCTTAGATACATTTATTTCACTTTCATCTGTACTTAATATAAAATCCCCCATACTTTCTCTGTAAACATTATATACATGCTTTGTGGTTTCAGTTAAATCACTGATATCCCTTCCAATATAAATGTTGTCTCTTCCTTCAGCCACCGGAACAAAGCCATTTCTTACAAAGCCATCTATTACTCTTCTTGCCTCATTATTATTAATGGTATTGCAATATAGCTCCTTACCACCAATTTCCACATATGTTCCGGCACCGGCTACAATATCCCGAAATCCCGGAGCCATATGTTCTTTATAAATCATACACCTTGTTCGTCCGGTACATATAACCGGAATATGTCCCTTGGCCTTTAAAAGTTTAATTGCCTCATAAGTATCCTTTGGCATCCCTGTATCAAATCTATATATTGTTCCGTCAATATCGAAAAAAACTATTTTTCTATTATTCATATTAATCCTCTTTATCATTCTTTTTAAAATCACTTTTTATAGACTAACATTTTTGTTTTTTTTATTCAAGTAATGTTTTTTAATGTATTACTGCTTTTATTTCGGCTAAAATAGTATTATAATAAATGATAATAATTATGCTATTGCATAAAAATAAATGTATCGGAGGATTTTATATATGGGATTTTTAAAAAAGCTATTCGGAACCGCAGCAGTTGTTGGAGCCGCAGCAGGAAGTGCACTTTATGTAAAGAAACGCAAAGACACACGTGAAACAAAGGCAGATGATTTCGACGATTTCGATGATACAAAAGCCTTTGAATTTAACAAAAATGATGATTCCGACGGAAACACAAAAGTTACAATAACCATTAATAAAAAGAAAGTTAAGAAGGTAGCAGATGATACTGCTGACATGGTTATTGATGCTGCTGATAAATTAAAAAATACAGTTACTGATAAAATCGGCGAGGAAAACATTGATAATATAAAGGATAAAATTAACAATGCAACGGATTTCGCCAAAGAAAAAGCTAATGATGCTAAAGACATAATTGTTGAAAAAGTTGGTGAAGACAATATCAATATGATGAAGGATAAGGTTTCAACTGTTGCATCTAATGCTAAGGATAAGGTGAATGAAACTGTTGGTAAAATATTTAACGGTGAAGACGAAGATGAAGATATTTTTGAGGATGAAGATATAAATACTTCTTCTGACAATACACCGGACTTGGATGTTACTACAGATGAGGCAGAAAATGCTGAAACTGAAGATGATGTTACTATTGATGATGAGGGCGATGACGATGAATTTCTTACAGATGAGTTAAAGGATTTGTAAGAATTATGATTAATAATTTATAGTAAACAAAAAGGTTGTATCACAATTGATGCAACCTTTTTGTTTACCGTATTTATTATTTTGGAAGTTTAAAAGAACTCTTTAATGAAACAATTCTGTTAAATACCGGATGTTCTTTTGTATAATCCTTAATGTCTGCACAGAAATAACCCTGTCTCACAAACTGGAATTTATCCTCTGGCTTAACATCTGAAATGTTTGGCTCAATGTAACATTCCTTAAGAACTGTAAGAGAATTAGGATTTAAGTTAAGGGTTCCATCCTCATTTAACTTTCCTTTCTCTTCATCTACAATATTCTCATAAAGTCTTACTTCTGCCTTCACAGCATGTGGTGCAGAAACCCAGTGAATGGTTCCTTTAACCTTTCTTCCTGTAAAACCGCTTCCGCTTTTAGTTTCAGGATCATATGTGCAATGAATTTCAGTTATATTTCCATTTTCGTCTTTTTTATAGTCCACACATTTAACAAAGTAGGCATTCATAAGTCTTACTTCATTGCCTGGGAATAATCTGAAATATTTCTTAGGAGGTTCCTCCATAAAATCTTCTCTTTCAATATATAATTCCCTGCTAAAAGGTACTTTTCTGCTACCAAGTTCAGGACATTCAACGTTGTTATCCACGTCAAGCCATTCAACCTGTCCTTCAGGATAATTATCAATAATAACCTTTACAGGATCTAAAACAGCCATAATACGTGGTTTTTTAGCCTTAAGATCTTCTCTGATACAATATTCAAGCATAGCGTAATCCACAGAGCTCTGGCTCTTTGAAATACCGCACAATTCAACAAACATCTTAATTGATTCAGGAGTAAAACCTCTTCTTCTAAGAGCTGCAATGGAAACCAGTCTCGGATCATCCCAACCGTCAACAATTCCGTCTTCAACTAATTTCTTAATATATCTCTTTCCTGTAACCACGTTTGTAAGATAAAGTTTTGCAAATTCAATCTGTCTTGGGGGGTTAGGATACTCAAGTTCATTTACAACCCAGTCATATAAAGGTCTGTGATCTTCAAATTCCAATGTACATATAGAATGTGTTACTCCTTCTATGGCATCCTCAATAGGATGCGCAAAATCGTACATAGGATAAATGCACCACTTATCTCCTGTATTATGATGTGTCATATGTGCAACTCTGTAAATAATAGGATCTCTCATATTAATATTAGGACTTGCCATGTCAATTTTGGCTCTTAAAACTTTTTCACCATCTTTATATACACCATTTTTCATGTTTTCAAAAAGCTCAAGGTTCTCTTCAACACTTCTGTCTCTGTATGGGCTGTTTTTTCCCGGTTCTTTAAGAGTTCCTCTGTATTCCCTTATTTCGTCTGAACTAAGG
>NZ_HF991871.1:0-25192 GCF_000432355.1 Eubacterium sp. CAG:161 | reverse complement strand
TACATCTGTTCAAAGTAATTTGATGCAAAAAACAATCTGTCTTCCCAGTCTGCACCTAACCATTTGATATCTTTTAATATGGATTCAACAAACTCTTCCTTTTCCTTTGTAGGGTTTGTATCATCAAATCTCATGTTAAACTTGCCGTTGTATTCCTTAGCAAGTCCATAATTTAAAAGAATTGATTTTGCATGTCCAATGTGAAGATATCCGTTTGGTTCCGGTGGGAATCTTGTTTGAACATGGTCAAATCTTCCTGTTTCTAAATCCTTGTCAATTATCTGCTCAATAAAATTCCTTGATTCTGCTTTTTCTTTTTCATTAATTTCTGTGTCTATTGCCATCTTTTGCCTCCGGTTTTTATTACTTTATACACAATTGTTAAAATTATACACTAAATGGAACTCTATTTCAATAACGTAAAAAAGGAACTTATAGTAAAGCTCCTTTTTTATGTGTTCTTATCTTTTTACATAAACGTCACAGTATCTTACACCCCAGTCTAAAGCCTTTGAATGGGAACTGAAGAATATATCAATTCTGTTTCCTCTGATAGCACCACCTCTGTCTTCAACAGTATATGTGTGACCGTTAATCACAACCTTTGAGCCAAATGAAAACTGTGATGTATCTGCAGCTATAGTTCTTCCTGCCGTTGCCACGGTACCTGATGCGGTAATACCTGTTGACTTTCCACAGCATCTTGCACAACTGCAATAACCTGTAACTTTAAATGTTCCAACCTTTATATATTTACTTTTTTTCTTTTTTCTCTTGTTCTTAGCCGTTTTCTTTGATTTCTTCTTCTTTTTCTTCTTGTTCTTAGAAGATTTGGACTTCTTTTTTGTGATTTTTATTGAATCATTTGATTCAATAACTATTGGCTCTTCTGAAGTATCTGCTAATAAATTATTGGTGGCTGCTGTATTTGTGTTTAGAACATTTGTAGATAACTTACTAACCTGATTAACAGATTTAGTAATAATGTCTGCATTAACTGACTGTAAAGCTTTAACCTTATCTTCTGTAAGCTTAACATCATTGTTTATTTCATTACCATAGAAACAACTTGAAACCGTAATAACAAGTGTCATGGCAAATAAAACAATGCCAGTAATGAGTTTTGTTTTATTCATAAATACACTCCTTCTCTATGCACTTATCCTGTGCACAAGAAGTACTATACAGCATTTATTACGTTTTGTCAATAAATTATTACAAATTTGTTACATTTATATTTTAATTTGAAATTATTTGGTTAAAATTATTACATTGTATTAGAAGATTTTTTCTAATATTCTGTCTAATACATATTCATGTCCACAAATAACTATTGTGTCATCATTTACAAGAATAAAGGCTGTTTTTCTAAGATTGTATACAACCCCTAATTCGATTCCACCATAGGTTTCTGCTTTTCTTATAATGGAATTTATTTCACGTTTTGACATATTAACTACCGGCATGTCATCTCTACGTTTAAATTGTATAATAGGATATCCACCCTGGTAGCCTGCCACAATTAAATTCTCAAGATTATATTTTTGTGACCAGCACAGAAGTTTTTTATCGCTGATTGTATTCATAAAAGTTTCCTCATTTCCAATTATTTAATATGACGCTGTATAAAATTAATAACCAAACGTCTTGTATCTTCAAGAGCATTTGCAGTAGCAAATTTTCTTTCCGGATGCCACTGTAATGCAAGAATTTTCATTTCGTCTGAACCAAATGCCTCAATGGTGTTGTTTTCCCTGTCTATGGCAAGAGGCTTGAAACATGGTGCCAGACCATCTGCCGGAACCACATCCTGATGGAAATTATTAACCCATATTTCCCTGTTTTCTTCAACAAGATAAACCTTGTGATCAACTCCCCTTGGTCTGTCACTTTCAAGAGTAGGATGATAAAGTAGTTTTCCACCAAACAAAACATTTAAATACTGCATACCACGACAGGTGGCAATAATAGGTATACCTTCCCCTATACAATGCTTAATAAGTTTATCTTCCATAATATCACGGTGGGGCTGCAATTCCTCATTATGGCTTCTGTCATAATATTTAACAGGTAGTGCTCCTCCTCCGGCTACTATTAAAAGATCACATTGTCTCTCAAACAATTTTCCGACATTTTTTACATAGTTAGACGCAGGCTGTGGAATAAAGCCCAATAGCTCATAAAATCTAATGTATGCTGCCTCTAACACATCTGTAGGGTCTCCATATTGATTAATTCCCTCTCTTTGGGTAATAAGAGCCCTTAAATCCTCACATTGTATGCCCTCTTTGATAATGCCGTTGGCACAGTCTAATTCCATGTAATTAATGCCTGATGCATAATTATATATTTTTTCACCACATCCTATGGCAGCAGGTATTTCAAATTCTGCACACCTTATTGCCATATGGGATGCCATTCCACCGTACTTTGTAATAAAGCCCTTAATTCCCTTAGTAAATATCCACTCATATCCCGGATCAGCCTTTGGAATCATTACGATTTTATCCATAAGGTCTTCATCGGTTTCATGCTCTAAATTTACAACTTCACCTTCTACTTTTTTGGAAGTAATAAAGTTAGGTCTTGCTTTATTTACCGGAATAACAGATATACCTGTTTCGTTTAAAATTACATCAGGTAAAATTATGTTTGAGTACTCATTGTAATAATCCTGATTTTGTTTTATTACATTTTTAAGAAAAGCTTCTATTTCCTTTATTCCAAGTCTTCTGCAATCCTCTAAATCCTCAACGGAAATCCAGGACAAATCATTTCTGTCAATATTTAATATTTTTCCAAGACTTTGTATTAAGTCAATGGCAAGACTAAGGGATTTTGTAAATTCAAATTTAAAATACTCCCTGCTTTCTATTGCCGTTGTCATAAAATGAATAAAATCCTTTGCAGGTATGTCAAAATCAATAGATAATAATGCTTTTGCCAGAATTTCCTCGTTAAGCCCTGTCTTTATTGCTTTTTCCTTTTGAGGCTTGTAAGTTCCTGTAACCGGTCTAAATACCATCTGATTGTAACTGTCGGTTCTTATGTCATATGTGCCACTTCTTAAATGACCGTACTTGCTGTTAAAATCATCTCTTGTCATTTCACCGGCAGAATATTCCTGGTAATCTTTTTCAAAATCTGAAGATACAGTGGTAATTCCCTTCATAAAATTATCTATATCTTCCTGAACAAACCATCCTGATGCCACAAGGGAACTGCAAAAACTTCTTGCTATAAAAGCCATTCTTGCCTGACGGGTAAACTGTGGTGTTCCAAATCTTCTTATATTTTCAAGAAGTTCAATTATAACTTTAATCAACTCCTGAGGGTTAGAACAATTCTCATATCTGTCTTTAATCCGTTTCCTTATACTTTCAAGTTTCTTAATGTCACCGGTATCATTAACGGAAATTTCATTGTAATTTGATACATTATTAAATGTAAGCTCTTTAAGTGCTTCCGCTATTTGTTTTCTCTCACTGCTGGAAAAACCATAGTCTAACAACTCGGTAGTTCTAAGATAAGTGTTAAAGTCATAGCTGGAATATACAATTTCAAATTCTATCTTATCATGTGCCGTAACGTCTTTTTTTAACTTAGATGAATAGAATGAAACTAATTTTTGAGCCAGCTCTTCATCAATCTTAGCCGGTATAAGGGAATAAAATGAATATTCCAGACTTATATATGGCTTTACACCTATTTTGTACATGAGCTCGTCGTCTAAGCGCCTGTATCCCATAGGTACCAGACCTTCATTCCATGCCTTTGACGTTATAATAAATCTATATAGTGAATAATCCAATGTTCTTGGACTTGTTCCAATAATTTCTGACGGATTCCAAAATGCCATATCGGAAAACATCATATAATTGCCATCTATTATATTCTTTATGTTTCGATAATCATTTTTCAGATTATTTATTTTGTCATAAAAAACATTAAAACTCTCAGAAGCCTTTTTATTTTTTGAAAAGTTAGCCACTAAAGGTCTGACCTGAAAAATAATAACTTCATTTTTTTTATTAATGGCAAACTCAATATCAAGGGGTATCTTAAGAAGTTCCTCAATTTCGTTAACAGCCGTAAGTAAGTTACACCATTCCACATCTAATTCGTTTAACCGGGTGTTTCTTGCTATCCAAAGTGTTTTTCCACCAATACCACTGGTAACGGAATCCGTTGAGCCGCTGTCATCATAATTAATTAAATAATATGGTCTCTGACCCTGAATATCGTAAGTAAATAATACCCCGCTGTATGCTACATCCACTGCCTGATGCTGAATTAATACCTGCTGATTTGATATATCATCAATGTCTGATGAATAGGACGCAATAACATCATCAATTGCATTTATTACAGATGTAACATTAGATGAATCTACATCCAACAAACTGGTGTAATGACCTGCATTGGACTTTTTGTAACAGTCCTCGTTTGTAGATGAACTTCTTACAACAATTTTTGCTCCCTTAAACTTTTTCCCAATGTTAAGGGCAACCTCTCTTTTGTTTTTTACGTAGTCCTCTACCACAATAATAAGCATTTCTTCAATAAACGCCTTTGTGATAATTTTCTCTAATGCCTTTAAGGTATTTGCTTTTGTTGAAATTATTTCATTCTTAAGGTTATTATTTTTCTCCATTAATTTACTCCTTTGTACTTTCAGGCTCTTTTATATCCTTATTTTCCTTATTATCCTCTAAAAGCTGCTTAGCTGTATTAATGGTATTTTCATCAGGAACCATAACATATGCTTTCTGATTTGGAATACTGTATGTGTAATCTGATGTTCCCTGACCGCTTACACTGTACTGGGTTATTTTCCACTTAGGTGCACGGTTTAACTGAAACCTTACAAGAGATTTAATGCTTTTCTTTGTCATATTAGTTTGAAAGCATTCACTAATTTCACTTAAAATACTGTCATAATTTTTCAGTAATGCAGGTGACTGGCATTTGGCAATTACAGATTCAATTACTTTCATCTGGTCCCTACCTCTCTGATGGTCACCTGCAGCAAATGAATGTCTTTCTCTTGCAAACCAAAGGGCTTCTATTCCGCTTAAATTTTCATTAAGACCTTCTTTGTAGCTAAATCCTGCCGCTGAAAATGCGTAATCAGAATCAACGTCTATACCACCTAAGGCATCAATTATTTTAACAAATCCCGTAAAATTAAGTCGTACATAATAATCAAAATCTATACCATAAATCATTTTAAGAGTGTCCATAGATACATCAATTCCATAATTTCCTGCATGGGTCAGCTTGTCCTTTACACCATTGGATATAGATAATGGTACATAGTAATCTCTCGGTGTTGAAATAAGAACAATGTTACCTGTAAGAGGATTTACTGACATAATAATGTTTACGTCACTTCTACTTTTAACGGTAACGTCTCCTTCTGTATCAATTCCGCTTAAATATACATTGAAACATCTTTTTGTGGCATTACCCTTATCATTCATTTGGGCAACGGCATTTTCCACTGTAGTTGTATAAATACATTTAATCTTGTCTGTAAAATCAGAATATTTGCCATTTTTCTTTCCATCATCCGTGTCATCTCCTGCTGATTCAATGGCATCAATTAATGACTGGTTAAGAATAATTGCATCAACATTTCCCTCTAGGAGTTCCTGCGCTAATGTAACAGGGTCATTTATTTCTTCGTTATCTACAATAGCTGTAAGTTCAGTTTCTATGGCATTTAAAACATTTTTAATATCTTCTGATGAAAACTGACTGTTATATCCGAATTTATACTTAAGGGCATGTTTTAACTTTTCGGCTTTATTTTCTTTAAGAACATACACACCATATTCGTCTGTGGCTAATAAAGAGTTTTTAACTATTTCATCAATGGTTTCTTCTGTTTTAGTAAACATGCCTTTGATTTTTGAATTATATGTTATACCTAAAATACCTGATGTTACCATTGCTACAATAAGTATTAATGACAAAACAATTGAGAAAATCCTACTTTTAAATCCTCTCTTTACCACGAAAGGAATAATTGAAATTACCACAAGAAATATCTCGGCAAAAACAATATACTTAACCGGGAGATATTCTAACAGCAGATAGTTTTTATATGAGGCAATATCATAAAAAACAACCTCTAAAAATACTAATGCCGCTATTACCAGAATATTAAATATTAATGCAGTAATTTTTAACTTTTTTCTTATATTCTTCTTTTCCATCTTTTCCTCCAAAAGCATTATTTCAAATATCTTACAGTATACCATTTAATAGTGAAAATAAAAATATATTATTGGAGGCACTGACAATTTTTTTATTATTTTAATCACTGATAAATAATTTCAGCATATTTTATAGCATGGAGGTTATTATGAAAACTATTTCTATTATTTCAGGTGACAAACGACAGTTTTATATAAAAGAATATTTGAAAAATAACGGATATAATGCCGAAATAATAACAAACATGGATTTTAATAATACTGACATAATTGTTGCAGGAACTCCATTTGTGAAAAATAATGAATATATAAATTGCGACTACTATACCGGTTTTCCGGTGGATACATTTCTAGGACTTTTAAAACCGAAACAAATTGTATTTGCCGGTAGCATCAGTGAGAATATAATGAAACTTTTTCCTAAAAATATTAAATTAATTGATGTTTTAAAGGATGAAGATGTGGTCTGGAGCAATGCCATGCTTACAGCCGAGGGATTAATTGGTGAGATTATTAAAAATACGGATTTTCCCCTTAATAATTCAAAGGTGCTTATTTTAGGCTTTGGAAAATGCGGAACTAATATTGCTTCGAGACTTTTTAACTTAAATTGTGATGTATCCATATATGACCATACAAAAAAACATTTAAGTCAGGCAGTATCATATGGATACAAAACCTTAGAAAAAGACGATTTTTCCATGGGACTTAATAAATTTGACATTATAATTAATACAGTTCCTGAAGTCATTTTCACAGAATATAACATGAGTCTTTTAAAAAAATCCTGTGTTCTTTTTGAAATTGCAGGCTATCCATATGGCTTTGATAAAAAATTGTCAGAAAAATATGGAATATCCCTTATTACATGCTCCGGACTGCCGGGAAAAACAGCTCCTAAGGCAGCCGGGGAATTAATTGCTAAAAGCATTATTTCATATTTAAAACAGAAAGGACTGGGATAAATGGCTCATAACTTTAAGGATAAGAATATTGGTGTTGGAATTACAGGCTCATATTGTACTTACAAGAAGGTATTTGAAGAGCTGAAACACCTTGCTGACACAAAAGCAAACATTATCACGATTTTTTCAGATAACGCTGCCTCAACGGACTCAAGATTTGGAAAATGTAAGGACTTTTTAAGTCTTGCAGAGAAAATCAGTGGGCATCCGCCAATTGTTACCATACCTGACGCTGAACCTATAGGGCCAAAATCAATGCTTGACCTTATGATTATCGCACCTTGTACCGGTAACACATTGTCAAAGCTGGCAAACGGCATTTCAGACACACCTGTTCTTATGGCAGCTAAGGCTCATCTTAGAAATAACCGTCCTCTGGTTATTTTTTTAAGTACAAATGACGCACTGGGAATGAATCTTAAGAATATTGGTATTCTATTAAATACCAAGAACATTTACTTTGTGCCATTTGGCCAGGATAACTATATATCTAAGCCCAATTCTATGATTGCGCATGTAGATTTAATTGAAGAAACCATTGAAAAAGCTCTTAGTGGAAGACAAATTCAGCCTGTTATTAAGAGTCCACATGTGACAATTATGTAAAAGGAGTTTTTTATGTGCGGTATTGCCGGTTTTTTTCAAACTAAATATGACGTGTTTAATGAGCATTCCTGTAGATTGCTTACAAATAAACTAACTAATATGAAAAAATCAATAAAACACCGTGGACCGGATGACGATGATATATATTTAGAAGGTTTTGCAGGTCTTGCCCACACCCGCCTTTCCATTAGGGATTTAAAAGGCGGGCATCAGCCTATGTCCTGTATGTATCGTAACCGGATTGCTACTATTATATATAATGGGGAGCTTTACAATACTTCTGAGCTTACAGAAAAGTTAAAGGAGTACTCCGTCACTTTGAAAACAACCAGCGATACCGAAGTTATTTTGTACTGCTACCTTGTATTTGGTCATAGAATTTTCTCCCAGCTAAACGGGATTTTTTCCTTTGCAATATACGAAGATAACACATTAACTATTGTAAGAGATCATCTTGGAGTTAAACCTTTATTTTACCATTACGACTTTAATCAGTTTGTATTTTCATCAGAAATAAAGGGAATTTTTGCTTACGGAATTGGGCCGGAATTAAATAAGGAAAGCTGGTGCGAAATTATCGGCTTAGGTCCTGCCCATACTCCGGGAAATGGCGTTTTTGAAAACATAAAAGAACTTCTTCCGGGACATTTTATGGAAATCACCTGTGATTCCCATAAAAATATTTTGTGCCGTGACAAATGCTATTGGAAGCTTACATCTAAGCCTCACACTGAAAACTATGAGGATACAGTTAACCATTGCTCCTATTTAATCGAAGATGCCATTGAAAAACAAATGGTTTCAGATATTCCAATATGTACTTTTTTATCCGGAGGTCTTGATTCCAGTTTAGTTTCAGCCATTGTGGCAAAAAAACTTGCCCCTGATAAATTAAACACCTATTCCTTTGACTTTTTAGGTAATAATAAGAATTTTAAGGCAAGTTCCTTCCAAAGCACCCAGGATAGACCTTATGTGGATATTATGGCTAATCATATTCACAGTAACCATTCCTACCTTGAGTGTACTAATAAAGACCAGATTGACTGTTTATACAAAGCCATGATTGCAAGGGATATGCCTTGTATGGCTGACGTGGAATCTTCAATGCTTTATTTTTGTAATTTAGTTTCACAGGAGTGTAAAGTAACCCTTACCGGCGAATGTGCTGACGAAATCTTTGGAGGTTATCCATGGTTTCATAGGGAAGATATGCTAAATCAGGCTACCTTTCCATGGTCTTATGATTTAGATGCAAGAACCTGTCTTTTTAAAGATGATTTTATAAGAGAGCTTCCTTTAAAGGAATATATTAATGAAAAATATTTAAATACCATTAAGGAATGTCCTGATTTAATTGATGATGATAAAATTGAAAGAAGCAGGAGAAAAATCTGTTATTTAAACGTACGATGGTTTATGATGACACTTTTAAACCGTATGGACAGATGTAGTATGTTTTCAGGACTTGAAGCCCGTGTTCCCTATGCGGATTACAGGATTTTAGAATATGTGTTTAATGTTCCATGGAAATACAAATGTTACAATAATCAGGCAAAAAGTTTATTAGTTGAATGTGGGAAAAATTATCTTCCAAAAGAAGTTTTGTACCGTAAAAAAAGTCCGTATCCTAAAACATATGACCCTGATTATGAAAAACTCTTAGGCAATCTTGCCTTAGAGGAATTTCATGCAAATCCAAAATTAAGTGAAATAATTGACAAAGAAAAACTTGTAAATTTTATAAAAAGTCCAAAAGATTACGGAAAGCCGTGGTATGGGCAGCTAATGGCAGGTCCACAGATGCTTGCATATATAATACAGATAAGCTACTGGTTAAAAGAATATATAAAATAAGAAAACAGGGCTGTATTATAACATTTATGTTAAAGTACAGCCCCTTCTTCTTAAATTCCTTTATTTATGCTTTCGCTAATAAGGTTTTCAACTCTTTTAACTTCCTCTAAGAAATTCATCGCAGACATTCTTAGTGCCCCATGTCCCATAATAATCAGCTGCTCTAGGGCATCTGATGTGGCAACGGTAACTTTATATTTGCTACTCATTTTGTGGGTAGTTTTTGCTATATACATATCTGCTGTTTCAGCTGCCCTTGTATACACTACAAACACATTATCATGTTTGTATACTGTTTCAGTATGCCTTTTTACATTATAAGCATCAAATACAACTATAACGGTACAGCCTTTATATCCCTGATAATTAGACATAATATCAAGAAGCTTATCCCTTGCCCCGTCAATGTTGTCTTTAGCTAATTCTTTTAATTCATCCCACGCAAAAATAATATTATACCCGTCTACCAAAACACATTCTGCCAGATTATTCTTATTATTTCCTTTATAAACCTTAGGTTTACTGTCATATCTTCTAACAGTAGGTGTAGCAATTTTTTTTCGTTTTATTTTGCCAAAGGTTCTCTCAAAAATTTCCTCTAATTCCTTGTCTCCTGCATAAGTATTTAACCGGGTCTTAGACGGAGTATCAATATTAATTGTTGTAATTTCCCCAACCTCTATGTTATTAAGATTAGTCTCATCCTTAAGGTGCATATAATCTTCCACCAAATCCCACGGGACATTAAATCCGGCGCCGTGGGCACAAAATACAGACCCTGTAGGATTATTTACATTGCTTTCACTGTCATATCCTATTTCATTAATAACTTCCTCTTCATTGTGACAAGGTGCATAGCCTTTATATTTTAAGGTAAGTCTTCCCTTACCATGAGTATACTCGTTGACTTCCGTTATATAATTCCAAATTTCCGATACCGGTACATAGCCCTTAAGGGTGGCATTACTTTCAGACAATTGTGGTGGATTTGTATAGCCGTACATTCTGCTAATATCATTCATGGCTCTTCCCACACAATCTGACGGAACATCCAAAGTAAAATCATAATATGGCTCTAAAAGCACTGATTTTGCCTTTTTTAACCCCTGTCTTACGGCTCTGTATGTTGCCTGTCTGAAATCACCACCTTCAGTATGCTTTAAATGTGCCTTTCCGGCAACAATAGTAATACATATATCAGTAATTGGTGCACCTGTTAAAACTCCCTTATGCTCTTTTTCTGCTAAGTGAGTAAGAATAAGCCTTTGCCAGTTTTTTGCCAAATCATTTTCTTTAACCTTTGAGTCTAATATAATTCCACTCCCCGGTTCAGCCGGCTCTAACAATAAATGAACCTCTGCATAATGTCTTAAAGGCTCAAAATGCCCAACACCAATTACCGAATCCCCTATAGTTTCCTTATATAAAATTCCGGCAGAATCAAATTCAACATCCATGTCAAACCGTTCCTTAATAAGCTGCTTTAAAACCTGAATCTGAATAGGCCCCATAACGTTTGCTGTTATTTCCTGTTTTTCGCCATTCCACTTTAATTGCAGGGTAGGGTCTTCTTCCTCTAATTCCTTTATTTTTAAATATGCCTGATTAATATTAACCTCATCAGGTGGAATAATTTTGTAGCAAAGAACAGGTATTAAACCAGGGGTTTCACTTTCTTCTTCCTGACCCAATCCCTGACCTGAATATGTTTTGGTAAGGCCAGTTACGGCACATACATCTCCTGCCACAACACTTCCTACAGGCTGGGATTTTTCTCCGGAATAAATTCTTATTTCATTTACCTTTTCTTCCCACTCACCGCTATCTATACTGCTTCCTTTAATGCTTTCCTTAACAGACAACTTTCCACCGGTGATTTTCATATGGGTAAGTCTGTTGCCGTTATTATCCTTTGATATTTTATATATTTTTGCTCCGAATTTATCACTGTACACAGTTTCAAAGGTATACTTACATATCCCCTCTAACAAATCTTCAACTCCTTCAAGCTTTAAAGCCGCACCAAAATAGCATGGAAAAAGCTTTCTGCCAAATATAAGTTCAGTAATGGTTTCCTGACTGATATTTCCTGTTTCCATATATTCCTCTAAAACATTTTCATCAGTCATGGCTATATCTTCTAATATGCCTACATCTCCCTGAAATCTTACAATATTATCTCCAAATTTTTCCTTTAATTCATGTAAAACAAAATCGCCACTTACATTTGGCATATCCATTTTATTTACAAAAATAAAAGTTGGAATCTGGTACCTGGCTAAAAGCTTCCATAATGTTTCAGTATGTCCCTGTATGCCATCTGATGCACTTACAAGAAGAACAGCATAATCTAATACCTGCAATGTTCGCTCCATCTCAGTGGAAAAATCCACATGCCCCGGAGTATCTAATAATGTTACCTCCATATCCTTATATTCAAAGACTGCCTGCTTTGAAAAAATCGTTATTCCTCTGTCTCTTTCCATCTGAAAATTATCCAGATATGCATCTTTATGGTCAACACGACCTAATTTTCTTATTTTTCCCGTTAAATACAATACTGACTCAGAGAGAGTAGTTTTACCACCATCTACATGAGCCAGTATTCCTAATGTAATCTTTCTCATAAATAAGATTATAACTTATAAATTGACAATTTTCAATTTAAGATACACTTATCTGATTACTTTTTTAATATCATAATTTTCATCAATGAGAACAATTCCTGCCCTCTTTCCGTCCTCTATAGTACCACATTCTGAAAGAATGCCTATAGATTTTGCCGGGTTATATGTTGCTGCTTTTATGGCACTGCATTCAGGAATGCCCATTTTAATAATGTTTACCATACATTCATAAACATTTGTGGCACTACCTGCTAATGTTCCATCTTCAAGTCTTACAGCCTTATCCTTTAAGTAAACCGGTAAACCGCCTAGTTCGTATTCACCCTCAGGCATACCACATGCCATGGTACTGTCACTTATAAGAATAATTCTGTCATCTCCAAACATCTTAAATGCTGCCTTAATTGCCGCAGGATGAATGTGTATGCCATCACAAATCATTTCAGCCATAACCCTTTCATTTTCTGCAGCTGCCCCTACAACTCCCGGTTCTCTGTGAGTCAGACCGGTCATTGCATTATAGAGATGAGTAACGTGATTAGCTCCCATATCAAAGGCTAATTTTGCTTCATTATAATTAGCAATTGTATGTCCTACTGAAAATGAAATTTTATCTTTTAAAGCCTTTATACAATCAATGGCACCATTTACTTCCGGTGCAATGGTCACAAGCTTTGTAAGTCCCTTAGAATCCTTAATTAATTCCTGTAAAAATTCCACATCCGGCTTATGGACATATTCCGGATTTTGCGCCCCGCACTTATGAGGTGAAACAAATGGACCCTCTAAATTAATTCCACATAAAACAGCCTCACCTTCACCTGATTTGTGATTAGCTGCAACTGAACAAATTTTTTTAAGCCTTTCTAATGGTAATGTCATTGTAGCAGGACAGATATTTGTAACACCATTACTTAACTGATACTTTGCCATAGCACTTATGGCTTCATCAGTTCCATCGCAAAAATCATATCCCACACAACCGTGAAAATGAATATCCGTTAGTCCCGGAATTACCTTAAGTCCCAAAGCATCAACAATATGATTTTCATCAATGTTATCTGCTTTAATAAAATCATCTACTTTTTCTATAATTCCATCTTTAATAAGAATATCCTTTTTTTCAAATTTAAAATCTTTTGTAAAAACTAAACCGTTTTTAATAAGCATTTTTTGCCTCCATATCAGATATATTCATCTATAAGTTCTAAAGCCTCTGCATCACCTACTAACGTTACATCGTTATGTAACTGTAAAACTGAAGCCGGAACATTTGGAGTTACCGGTCCAAAAAATGCTTTTTTAACTATTTCAGCCTTGTTTTTACCATTTACAACAATAACAATTTTCTTTGCCTGCATAATTGATTTGATTCCCATGGTATATGCTTCCTTTGGTACATCATCTATATTTTCAAAGAAACGAGAATTTGCGTTAACTGTACTTTCTGATAATTTTACACAATGAGTTTCTTTTTCAAAAGCCTCATCAGGTTCGTTAAATCCTATATGTCCGTTATTTCCAAGACCTAACAGCTGTAAATCCACCCCTCCGCTTTTCCTGATAATCTCATTATATTCATCACATGCTTTCTTAGAGTCAGGCTCTAATCCGTTTGGTACATAAGTATTTTCTTTTTTAATGTTAATATGGTCAAACAGATTTTTATTCATGAAATAACGATAACTTTGGTCGTTTTCAGGTGATAGTCCTTTGTATTCATCTAAATTAATTGTCGTTACTTCGCTAAAATCCAAATCGCCCTTTTTATACCACTCTATAAGCTGTGCATAAGTTCCAAGTGGTGTCGAACCTGTTGCCAGTCCGATAACACATTTAGGTTTCATTATTATCTGGGCAGAGATAATATTAGCTGCCATTCTGCTCATTGAATAATAATCATCCGCTTTGATAATACGCATATTGATTCCTTTCCACTATCAATCATACGTTGGTATTATTTCTGAATTCCTTAGGTGACACTCCTTCATAATTTTTAAAAATTCTTGAAAAATGGGTAACGTCCTGAAAACCTATTTTTTCAGAAATATCCTGAATCTTGTATGACGTAGTTTTCAATAATTCTTTTGCTTTGTCAATACGAATTCTATTAATTATTTCAAAGAAACCTTTTCCCGTATACTGATTTAACAACTTGCTAAGATGCCAGTTACTTATAAAGCACTGGTCAGCCACATCTATAAGACTTAATTTCAAAACATAATGCTCATACATAAATTTTATGGCATTTTTAATTATGTAATTGTTTGCATCAGTAAACTTAAGTTTTCCTTCGCAATCTGATTCGTCTATGACTCTGTTTTTAATAAATGTATCATAGAGATATTTTTCTTCCGGATCATTTAAATCCCAGATATCACTATCTGACTCCTCGCCCATATCTCCTTTGGACTGGAGATTTTTTATCATAGCATCAATTGCTTCCTCTAATTCATCAAACTTTGACGGCTTAAGTAAAAATCTTGTTACTCCCAGCTTAATAGCCTGCTGTGCGTACTCAAAATTTCTAAATCCGGTAAGAAGGCAAACCTCAATATTAGGATATTCTGATTTGACAGCGGCAACCATTGCCAAACCATCCATATTAGTCATTGATATATCTGAAATGAGAATATCAGGCTGTAATTCCTTTACTAATTGTAGCCCTTCTAATCCATTACTTCCTGTTCCTACTATTTCACAATTCCAATTAGCCCACTCAATCCCCTTTTGTAAACCTTCAACGATGATTGGCTCATCATCAACTATGACAACTTTATACATAATTTTTCTCCTTTGCCATTTTTATGTTCTTAATATTTTAACACAAAATGGCAAATTTTTTAACCTTTTACGGCACCTACAGTCATTCCTTTAATAATGTACTTCTGTAAACATAAGTAAACAACAAGTACCGGAACAACTATTAATGTAACGGAAGCAAATAACATTCCATAGTTTACACCCTCTTTTGAAGATATGTTATTAAGTAAAACCGTAATTGCCCAGTTCTCCTTTGTTCTTAAGAAGAACATCTGTGTGAACAAATCATTGTAACTCCATAGGAAACTAAATATTCCTACCGTAACAAATGATGGCTTGCTAAGAGGCATTATAACTTTAAAATAAATCTGGAATATGTTACATCCTTCCATATATGCTGCTTCTTCTAATTCAACAGGCAATCCCTGTATATAACTTGATAATACAATAATGGCAAATGACATATTACCTGCAATCTGCGGTAAAATTACCGATAAAAGATGTGCACCAACGCTATTTGTATTAACTAATCCCCATGCAGATTCTAATCTGAATACCGGAATAATTGTGGAATAAATTGGGAACATCATTCCCGCATACAAAAGCGCTAAAAGAACACCTTTTCCTTTAAATTTGTATCTTGTAAGTACATAAGCAGCCATTCCCGATAACAAAATAACAACCACAGCCACTGTTCCTGAAATAATGAAACTGTTTTTATATGCACTTATAATATCGTAATTGTCAAATATTTTTACGTAATTATCCAATGAAAACAAATCTCCAAAAGGAAGTGAAAAGGAATTGCTATATATAGCCTTTCTATCCTTAAATGAGTTTAAAATTGACCATATTAATGGAAAAATTGTTGTCATTGCCCATGCAATAAGGAAGATATAGATGATTATTGTAGAAATTTTTATTTTACTTACTTTGGTTTTATTCTCCATCTTTACCTCCTACACTTCATAATCACTTTTAGTTTTAAATATTTTATTAACCACAACAGATAACACTACACCGATTATAACAATGATTACACCGATTGCTGCCGCAAAGTCAACATCAGAGAATACATTGTCATACATATATGTACCTGTCAGCCATGTATCTGACATACCATTAGGGAACATTGTCCATGGCAAATCAAATACTTTAAGAGCACCTGTAACTGCAAGAACCACACATGTACAAATACTATTTCTAAGAAGTGGTAATGTTATGTATCGTGCCCTTTGAAATTTTGTTGCTCCGTCAATTGAAGCCGCCTCATATAATTCTTCCGGTATTCCACTTAGCCCGGTTAGCAATATGATGAAGTAAAATCCAACATATTGCCATATAACCGGTACCAACATGGTAAATATTGCGTGGTCTGCTTTCCAGTCAATAAGTTCATTAGTTGAGGCGTCTAAATAACCAACAAACTGTAAAATCTGGTTAATCATACCTTTATCATAAAGAAAGATAAGGTTAAACAACAAACCAAGCGCCGTTGCCGAAACAACGATTGGGAAGAAATATACAACTCTGAAAAATCCTGAACCTTTCCTGATGTTGCTTACAAGAAGTGATAAGATAAGCGCAATTCCTACCTCTCCAAGTATTGTTGCAACTATCATGATTCCTGTATTTTTCAAAGCTATAAGCATTTTAGGATCTTGAAATATTTTAATATAATTTATATAAAATGGTTTATTCCACTCAGCAGATGTCGTTCCCATGTATTTAATATGTTGAAAACTGTTTATTATGTTTTGAACAAATGGGTAATACAGGAAAACAAACATGAAAATGAATGCCGGTATAAGGAAAAATATTATCATTTTTTTATTTTTGTAAATTCTTGAATTCATTTTCTCCATTAACCTTTCTAAAATATAAGGGGTTGCTGTTTACCAACAACCCCTGTAGGTTTTAAATTTACTACCTAAAGCATCTTACTGCTTTATTTATAAATATTATTCACTGAGCTTGTCGATAACTGCCTGTACTGCATCCTTAGCGGCTGTTTTGCCCTGTACTATTGATGACATTTCACCAAAGATTGGCTTTCTAACTGCTTCTGATAAGTTATCCTGAACAGCAGGTGAAATTGCTGTTACACCTGCACTAAATGTTACAGCATCTTTTGAAAGAGCAGTCATATTATCTGCCGGTGTTGTTCCATTCTTTAATGCTGTTACACCTGTACCTGCAAATTTAGATACCATTTCATCGCTTGTCATATATTCTACAAAATCAACAGCTGCAGCACGTTTTTCAGGATCATCCCATGCTTTCTTTGTAATGTAGTATCCCATTGAAATACCACCAATAATATCTGTTGATTTACGATCACCCTTACCAGGTACATATGTTACTGTATAGTTTTCCGGATCCTTAACAGCACTTTCAATACCACCGACTTTCCATGAGCCATCGCAAAGGAAAGCTGCCTTGTCGTTTGTGAATAACTGGAATGTTTCGTCGTCTTTTGCTGTTAATGTATTAGCCGGGAAATATCCTTTTTCGTATAATGTTTTAATATCCTCTAAACCACTAACCCATGCTTTTCCTGCAGCATCATCTACCTTAGCAGGAACTGTGTTATGTGTTGTAGGTGAATCAAAGTTGTAAATTGAATATTCAAACCAATAATGTGGAATTTCAAGTAATGATGCAGCAATTGGTGTATATCCTGCTTTCTTGATTTTCTCACACATCTGTAAAAATTCATCCCATGTAGTATCTTTTGTTGGAACATCTACTCCTGCTTTTTTAAGAACTTCTTTGTTTACAAACATTCCTTCCCAGAAACCATTAACAGGAATTGAATAATTCTTTCCATCTACAGGTGATGCGCCAAGCATATCATCCTTCATATTGCTTGCATAATCAGGATATTCTTTTCTAATCTCATCAACTGAAACTACCTTGCCCTGTTCAACGAACTGATTTGAATCAACTCCGTTAAAGAAGAATAATACATCAGGTTCTGAACCTGTTTCAAAGTCTGTTGTAATTCTTGACTTAAATGTTTCATCAGATGTTGCTGAACTGTCATCAACCTTGTTTCCGGTCTTGCTTTCCCAGGCTGCTACTGCATCTTTGTAATTCTGTGCATTTGTGTCCTCACCTGCATAAGTTGTTGTAACGCTCAACTTAACTGATTTCTTACTTGTTTCATCACTGGTTTTTTTACCAGAATTGCTGCTACCGCATCCGACCATTGATACTGCCATAGCACCGCATAATACTAAAGCTAGCGCTTTTCTCATAATTAAATCCTCCTTATTCTCATGAATCAGCATTTTTGTATATTATGTATGACGATGATTCATTTATTTGATTTACATTAATTATTTTACACAAAAAATACCAATAAGTGAATGTATCTTATTGGTATTTTCTTGATATTATTTGGTTATTTTATTACAAAAAAAGTGGTGTTTTTGTTTATAATTGCCATTTTTTGTCTGTTATTGTTCGTTACTATTTCAACAAAGTACAATTTTACAAGAATCAACTTAATTTGCTCTTTTTTATTTTAATCTCACTTACCGTTAAATTATCCTGGGGATTAGATATTGTCAATCCACTATCTTCCCCATAAAGTATCTTTAATCGTTTATTTACATTTCTTATTCCTATATGAGAATGATTTTTAATATTTCCCATATCATTAAGAAGACTGTCTATCTGTTTCCTGTCATGCTCACTTATATTTCCATTATTTTCAACAACAATATATAAATAATCCTCTTTTTCATATATTTTTAGCTTTCCAATTCTGTTGCCATAAATATCACCACCATGTTCCACCATATTTTCAACTAAAGGCTGAACAATTAATCTTGGAATGTTTATATTAAATAATGTCTCATCCACCTCTTTTTTAAACTGAAACTTACTTCCAAATCGCTGAACAATAATATACAAATATGCATTAACATAATCCATCTCTTTTTTTATTGAAATGAAGGACTCATTATTTCTGTTCATTGTTGCTTCCATCATAACACTTAACGATTCAATCATTTTACTTACATCGTTGTTGCCGGCTATTCTTGCTTTCCAGTTAATAATTTCCAACGTATTGTTAAGAAAATGGGGATTAATCTGAGACTGCAATGCCTGCATTTTTGCATCTCTTACGGCAATTTCTTCAGCATAAATCCTCTCAAAAGATTGTTCAAGACTTACGGACATATGATTAAAGGTATCAATAAGCGTACCAAATTCATTTTTCTTGTTAAAATCTGATATTTCGTATCCATATTCTCCATTTTCGATTTTCTCAGATGCTTTTACAAGACTTGATATAGGCTTACTTACATTGGTATAAAAATAATAAAATGTTGCAAAGAATAATGGAATCAATAATAAAATAATTATGATATATACATAAACTGCCACGTTATTTTCACTTAACATTCCAACTCTATCAAGTTTTATTACAAAGGAAAGCCTTTGATTATTAACTGACATTGTGATATATGACATACCTTTATTTTTATTGCATCCATATTTAAGAACTGAATCGGTTATTCCTTCACCGTTCATAACTTTTTCATTGGCAAAATATAATAATTTTTTTCTATCCATTGTGTCTAAGGAGCTGCAATTCTTAATCATATCATTTTCCAGATAAATTAATGAATCCTGCGCCCATACCACATTATCAATACTTTTAAATATGTAACTTTTGTTAATTTCCATTACAAGAATTGCTATTGGCTTATACTGACTATTAACAATGTTTCTAATAAGATATAAGTGATTCGAGATTTCAACAAATTTAGTTCCTGTTCCAAGATTTTTTGCCACACTACTTACAGTTGAAAGTGCATTTGCCATAAATTCATTAATGTTAGCATATGTAGAACCTGCCATATTGCTATATGCATAATACTGATATGGAGTTTTCATGTTAAACAATAATATGGTATTTGATATTAAGGCGCTATATTTGTAGGTATTATTCAGATATGACGATATTTCATCATACATCTGGGCATCATTGCCGTTTTTTTTATATGAATTATAACTGTCTCTTATAACCCCATCATAAGAGGCTCTTTTAGACTCTTCAATTGCCGCCATAATATTGGTTCTGCAAATTTCAGCAGCATTCTCCATGGAAGTATTTACAGTATCATTTATCTGCTCGTTAGTTTTGGTTTCTGCCACATAAAAAAGAACAATAGCCAAAGCAAGACACGGTATAAACCAACACATTAAAATAACCCTTATCATTCCCCTTGTTAAATCAGATTGTTTAAACTGATTTACATTAAATGAAGCCTTGATATTGTTGAATTTTGTTGACATCTTTCCGTTTTTTCCTGCCTTGTCCATTGTCCTAATAATTCTCCTTAACGTCTATTTATTATTTCAGGCCAAGGAATTTTTCAAATATTTCACATACTTTAATCGCATCATCCTTCTCAGGCATTTCACAGAAAATTCTAATAAGAGGTTCTGTACCCGAGAATCTTCCAATTACCCAGCCACCATTCTTAAAGTATACCTTGCATCCATCCATATAGGATACATGATCTATTTCATATGGCAATTCCGGTAACTTCTTTTCAATCATTAAAAGTTCATGAATTTCTTCTTTCTTTTGAGGACTAAACTTGTAATCTCTCTCTTCCATGTAGATACTTCCGCATTCTGCTTCAATATCCTTATAGATTTCTGAAATTTTTCTTCCGGTTACAGCAATCATCTCAATAAGAAGCATTGCAGCATATATACCGTCTTTTCCATTTATATGTCCTCTAACCGTCAGACCACCGGATGACTCACCACCAATTACAGCATTAACTTCTGTCATTTTTGCTGAAATGTACTTAAAACCAACCGGCACTTCATAACATTCCTCGCCAAATTTCTTTGCAACCTTGTCAAGCATATGGGTTGTAGCTACATTTCTAACTACAGCTCCATGCCATCCCTTGTATTTTACCAGATAATAATATAATAACACAAGTATATCATTTGGATGCAAAAATCTTCCTGTATCATCTATAACACCTATCCTATCGGCATCACCATCTGTAGCTATACCAATATCAAAGTTATAATCCATAACTCTTGTTATCAGACCTCTTAATGTTGATGCCGTAGGTGATGGGAGTTTTCCGCCAAAAAGTGTATCATGTCTGTCATGAATTGTTTCTACATCACACCTTGCCGTAAGAAGTAATGTCTTAAGAGGTATTTCAGATACCCCATACATTGGATCAAGAGCCACTCTTAATCCTGCTTCCTTGATTTTTTTCATATCTACAGCTGCAATGATGTTATCTAAATATTCATTTAAAGGATATACTTCCTTTATAAGTCCTTCCTTTTTTGCTTCCTCATAATCCATTTCCTTAATATCATCCGGATTAATTTTTGAAGCATAATCCTCTATTTCTTTTGTCTGATGCTCATCTGCATCTCTACCACCATATGTAAATACCTTTACACCATTGTAAATTGCAGGGTTATGACTTGCAGTAACCATCATTCCGTAAGGCAATTCATGCTTTTCTACATAAAACATAAGAAGAGGTGTTGGTGCTGATTTATTTACAAGTAAAGTTTCAATACCTTCAGCTGCAAATACCTGTCCCATCCACTGCATTGCTTCCTTTGACAAAAACCTTTTGTCATAACCAATTATAATTCCTTTATCTGTCTTATTTTCAGCCTTCATTTTGTTGCACATAGCCTTTGCTAATAACTGAATGTTAGATTTGATAAATTCATCACCAATAACTGCTCTCCATCCACCGGTTCCAAACTTAATCATAGTTTCCTTCCTTTCTTATAACTTTTATCCTAAAACCACTTCTATTTCATTTACGGTTCCTTCCGGTAATACCTTTATTTCAGGAACAATTTCACCATTTACCTTTATTTCCTTAACTCCTTTCATAACAGCATCAGGATTAAGTACTGTGATATTATAAGTAGCTCCTCTCCATTTTCTTACTGCAGAAAATTGCTTCCAGTCTGCCGGTATACATGGATTGATTTCCAGTTTGTCAAAATCAGGTCTGATACCTAGCATATATCTTGTTGCCGAGAAATATGACCATCCACCGGAACCCGTCATAAACGGATGTCTTGCACGGCCAAAGGCTGTGTGATCCTTCCCCATAATAAACTGACAGTAGGAATAAGGCTCTGATTCCCTGATTTCAATCATATCATTCTGGTTATACGGACAAAGTGAATTGTAATATTCCATTGCACGGTCACCACGTCCGAGGACACATTCAGCAGCCCATGCCCATGGATTTGGATGAGAGAATATAGAACCATTCTCCTTTACTCCCGGATATACTCGTGTAACAAATCCAATGTCATCATCCGGAACTGTATATGATGGTGCGTTAAGCATAATTCCGTATTTTGTTGCAAGGTACTTGTGAACACTGTCCATTGCCTTTATGCCCCGTTCATAATCAGAAGCTCCTGATAAAACTGCCCAGGCATTACTTTCCAAATGAACCTTTCCTTCCACATCATTCTTTGTTCCGATTTTCTTAAGATTCTTTGTTATTCCTCTTATATACCAGTCTCCGTCCCAAAGCTGTGTTTCGCATACTTTTTTAACCTTACATGCCATGGCTGTATACTTTTCTACGTCATCATCTCTTCCTAAATATCCTGCCAACTCTAAAAAGCTGTTAATTGCCCAATAATGAAGGAATGAAACCATTGCACTTTCTCCACCGCCTAAATTAAGACAGTCATTCCAGTCAGCCCTAAGCCCCTTACACACACCGGTCTTTCCTACTTCTCTGTCAGAAAAATCAAGTATACTCTTCATATGGTCATATACACGGTCTCTTCCTTTATCTGCATAATCAACTTCCCTGTCAGCAAAGGCTAAATCTCCTGTTTCCTTTATGTATTCAACTATAGATGGTATCAACCATAATGCATCATCTGAACATGCATCTTCTATACCGTGAATAATGTCTTTTTTATTAATTCCCGGAATAACCGTTGGTGATTTGAAAGGCTTTTTCTTTTCCTCTTTCTTTTCAAACCATTCCGGGGAGAATAAATGTAATCCATAGCCCTCTGATACCAGTCCGTTTAGAAGCTGTAGAATTCTTTCTTTACATTTTTCCGGATTTGAATGAGGAATAGTCATGGAATCCTGTGCCGTATCCCTGTATCCTAATCCTGTTCTTCCGCCTAACTCAATAAAGGAAGCAAATCTTGAAAACATAATGTTAACTTCAGACTGATATAAATTCCAGATATTAATCATGGTATTCATGCCTTCGTTTGGTGTATTAATCTGAAGACGGGACATTTTATCTGCCCAATATTCTTCTAACTGCTTATATGAATTATCCACATTTTCAAAGTTAGAATATTTTTCCCTTATTTCTTTTCCTTTTTCTCTATTACCTTCTCCCAGCATAAATACTAAACGTATTTCTTCGCCCGGCTCAAGAATGATATTTTTTTGTAAAGAACCACAATGGTTGTTTCCCTTTTCAAAAGAGCCACTGCATTTTCCATTAACAACTGCTATAGGATTGTCTTCTGTATGATACAAACCGATGAATTTATCCCTTAAACAATCAAATCCATCCGGCTCAAAATTTGATGTGAAATACTGATACCCAAACTCTTCATAGAACAAATCATGCTCTATAACTCCATCCTCGTAGGATGAACCTGCGCAATACAAACTCATTTGGAAATTCTGATTATCAATCATAATATGATGGAATGAAAATTCACAGTATGAAAAAATGCTTAGGTTTCTTGGCTTATCATCAGTATTTTTTATTACAACATCCCATAATTCTACATCATCATCCATGGGAACCGTCATTCTCTGACTTGCTTTTATTTTGTCGTAAAGACACTCATATATGGAATAAGAAAGTCCGTGACGGCATTTGTACTGTGCCTTATCAAGAGGCTTCCCTACCGGCTGCCATGAAATACTAAAATAGTCTCCATTGTCATTATCCCTTATATATACATAATGCCCCGGTCTGTCCATTGGAACTGCATTTCCCCTAAATCTTGTAACCCTGTGATATTCCGGCGATTTGTAAAACATATATCCGCCTGCCGTATGATTTATAACGACACATGTATCTTTTACTCCGAGATAATTAGTCCATGATGCAGGTAATGCTACATTATCTATAACATACTCTTTTTTCTCATTGTCAAAATGTCCGTATCTCATATACTCCTCCATTTTTCTTGTAAGATTTCCTTTTCACTGTTCATTATAAACATGAATAGAAATAAAAAGAATGACTGGGGTTGTTTATTACTTTTCTAAATTTGGCGAATTAATGCCTTTTTACATATAAAATTTTTAAGATGTAATTGAAAACTTTGCAATATAAAAAGAGACACCATTATTGAGGTGTCCCTTTTGTAATTTAAACTACATATACATTTTGTTAAAGTTTGTTAATCTTAAATGCTTCCCATGCTCCTGCAACAGTATCACTTATAGCATATAACTTACCACCATCATTTAGATTAGCCTGAACATACTTACCGTTAGCTATGGAATATAATGCATATTCACCATCGGATATTTTTTCAATAATGAACTTTTCCCATGTTCCTATGCTATCACTTCTTGGTAATAGCTGACATTTCTCATCAATTACAGCACACACATATTTTCCATTAGAAACTGATCTTAAGGATACTGTTCCATCGTCATTTGTAACTATTTGGAATGATTCCCATGCTCCACCACATGATGAACGGTTAGCTACAATAGTATCACTACCTCCGTTTTCAGCACAAACAACTTTTCCATTGGCAATTGATGTAATATATGTATCTGCGTTATTAAAATTAACTCTGTCAACTTTTTCAATAATTATAGATGATGTTTTGTCGTTAAAGTCTCCCAGTCCTGATGCATCCTGTAAAAGTGTTTTAGCCCCTCCTGAAAATCCTGCATCATTATATAATATTACTCTATATCCGTCAGGAACTTTAACTGATGAAATCTGGTCGTTTTTAATTCCCGCTGCAATCATGGCACTATAATCATATTTTCCTTCGCCTAATGAAACTGACCATCCACCATAATCTGAATGCTCACAGAAAGTTGCCTTTGCATTAGATGACGCATTGGAAGTTGAATCTCCTACCTTTTCAATTACAA
>NZ_HF991870.1:14443-15402 GCF_000432355.1 Eubacterium sp. CAG:161 | reverse complement strand
AAAAGCTAAAAAGGTTAAAGTAAAATAACTGAAATAGTTTCTTTACATAAAAACGGAGGTGGGTTTCTGCCTCTGTTTTTTTGTCGGAGAAAATCTGATTAGCAGTAATTCTTTAGTGGATTTGGACAATATATATAATGATAATATGGTAAAAATATACCTTGTTATTTAAATTCCATAATGGTAGAATGAATGTGATTATTTTGAACAGATAGGAAACTAAACGAACGAAGTTCGCTTATAGACATGTTTCCGATAAAATGCCGCTGACCGGAGGGAGGAGGCACTACATATTTTACAGGAGGGAAAGAATGAGGAAGACAATTGCGATATTATGTGCAGTTACCGTATTGGCAGGTTCAATGCCGGCTATGGCAGATTATACAGCCAAAGCAGTGGAAACAGAGACTGAAACAGAATTTAATGGCGATATTATAAAGAATCCATGGGGAGAATTGTTTACGGAGACAGAAGCCCCAACTACAGAAGCCCCTACACCTGGTGAAACAACAACTTCTGGTAAGCCGGAAGTTACTACCAAGTACGATACAGATAAAGTTGATCCTGGAAGTCTTACATATGAGGATTTAATATGTGCAGAAAATTCGGATATTAAAATAGGTTATTCAATAGTAAAATCAACTATTACAGGGGCATCATTCTGGTACGGAGATGTAGGAACAACTTTACAGATTTCATTTTATGACCCTAAGGGTGAAGGTGCCAATGCAGATGTAACAATTAATGGACAGGCTCCGGCAGATGGTGTAATTACTATGTTAGGCACAGGCATTATTAAGTTAAATCCAACATTATTACCTGATAATGCATATACAATAGTTAAGATTAAACTTGAAACAGAGGGAGAACTTATATTTGTTATTAAAAGAGGAAATCCTTCAGAGGCACCAACGGAAGCACCTACAGTAACGCCAACAGTAGCACCAACAGTAGCACCG
>NZ_HF991870.1:6425-14438 GCF_000432355.1 Eubacterium sp. CAG:161 | reverse complement strand
TAGCACCAACAGTAGCACCGACGGTGGCACCGACGGAAGCCCCAACAGTAGCACCGACGGAAGCCCCAACAGTGGCACCGACGGAAGCACCTACAGTGGCACCGACGGAAGCCCCAACAGAGGCACCAACGGAAGCACCAACAGTAGTACCGACAGACAAACCAACGGTAGTTCCAACAAATAAGCCGACAGTAAAGCCTACACAGCAGGCAACTACTAAGAAGGTTACAGTAAAGAGAGTAAAGGTTAAATCTGCTTCAAAGGGAAAAGTATCTGCAAAAGTAAAAATATCCCTTAAGAAAGTAAAGGGAGCAAAGAAATATAAAGTACAGGTTTCAATATCAAAGAAGTTTAAAAAAGTTCTTGTAAAGAAAACTGTTAAGAAAGCAAAGTTTACTATAAAAAGCAGAAAATTAAAGAATAAGAAAAAATTATATGTAAGAGCAAAGGCTGTTAAAGTTGTAAACAAAAAAGTATACACAGGAAAATGGTCAAAGGCTAAGAGAGTAAAAATTAAGAAATAAACAGGAGGATTAGTAATAGAATGAAATTGTATAAGAAAATAGCAATGTATGCATTAGTTGCAACTTTATCCTTAGGAACATTTGGAGTGTTATCTTTAAGTGCCAAAGGAGCAAATGGCGACTTTGATGGAGATATAATAACAAATCCGTGGCAAGGATTATTCACCACAACATCCAATACAGGAGATTTGCCGGTAGATGAAACCACAACACATAACAGAGGAGACTTACCAACAGTTGTACCTACAAAAAACAACAATCAGGCAACCACTAAAAAGAATGATACAAAAGTTAAGGTTAAGGCAACTGCTGTAAAATCAGCTAAGAAATCTAAAAAGGCAGTTAAGATTAAAATATCTCTTAAAAAAGTAAAGGGAGCAACAAAATATCAGGTTCAGATTTCAAAAAGCAAAAAATTCAAAAAAGTTGTTTTGAAGAAGACAGTAAAGAAAACAAGTTTTACACTAAAGAGCAAAAAATTAAAAAACAAAAAGAAATTGTATGTAAGAGCAAGAGCTTTGAAGAAAGTCGGAAAGAAGACATACACAAGCAAATGGTCTAAAGTGAAAAAAGTGAAAATAAAAAAGTAATGAAAATCGTACCTTTAAGTATGTTAATAACAACTACATAGAAAAAGATTATGATTGGGTAAATACAATCGTAAAATAAAGTAAAATCTCCCTTCCGAAAAAGAACAGATATTTTCGGAGGGGATGCTTTTTTTTAGAATAGGTAAGCAAATTTCATATTACATTGAGTATTAAATTGTAAAATGTTAATCTATAAAAAAGAATGTAAATAGGAGGGGGCATATGTTTAAAAAGGTTATGTCATTGCTTACTGCTGTAGCTGTTATAATAGCAGGAATACAGTTTACACCGGCTAATAAAGTCAATGCGGCGGTAACATCATCAGGGGGAAGCGGATCATGGAAATTAGTATGGTCTGAGGATTTCAACGGAAATGTAGGAAGTGGCGTTGATACTTCTGTATGGAATTATGATACCGGAAACAGCGGATGGGGAAATAACGAAATTCAGAATTACACAACAAGTACAAATAACGTTTATATTGCAGATACATCATGGGATTCGGAGTCTAGTGACGGCAGATGTCTTGCAATTAAGGCACAGAGAGAAAATGGACAGATTACATCAGGAAGACTGACAACAAAGGGAAAGCAGTTTGCAAGATACGGAAAAATTGAGTGCAAAATGCGAGTTCAAAATGGCAGTCAGTCAGGAGTGTGGCCTGCATTCTGGATGATGGGTGAAAACGGAAACTGGCCTAATTGTGGCGAAATTGACATTATGGAACACAGAAACACGGAAAACACTGCAATTGGTACATTACATTGGAATCCGGGTACTTCATTATGGGATTCATATAATCATGTGTATGCAGGAAGTGAAACAAACGGTCAGTTTGGTTACATAGGAAGTATTGAACAGTGGCACAGATATTCAGTGGAATGGTATGGAGATGTAATGAAATGGTTTGTAGATGATACATGCTATGAAACCATGAGTATTTCAAATGCAACAATGGAAGAATTTCAGCGAAATCATTATATTTTGTTAAACCTTGCCATTGGAGGCCCAAATACACCGTTTACCAAGTATCAGACTGTAAGTGACAGCTTTTCCAATGCGATTATGTACGTTGACTACGTAAGAGTATATCAGGGCTCAGATTCTGACTTTGTAATAAATAAAAAGACAGAAAACGTTACTCAGCCTACACAGGTAGATGACGGATACACAACATGTGCATCAGATAATACTGTAAACCTTGGAAGCTGGAATTACTATGTAGGTTCATCCTGGGCAGGAACTGCAGCAAGATATAAAGGTGGTTCAGACTTAAATGATTTTTCATTGAAAGTTACGGCAAGCGGCGGACAGGAATGGGGAATGAATGCCCATACAAAGAAATTAAGTGTTACACCGGGACACACATATTCATATAGTGTAACAGTTAATTCCAATCAGGCAGGAGCTTCGGTCTTCATGAAGGATGAAGTTGGAGATATTAATTTTGACACAAAAACATTAGTATCAGGAGATAATGTTTATTCAGGAACATTTAAACCTACCAATGACACGGTACAGTTTATGTTTGATTTAGGAAAAGTTGCCGCAGGAACTACATTAAACTTTAAGAATGTAACTCTTACGGACACTACTCCTTCAGTAATTGAAACAACGAAAGCACCTGAACCGACAACTGTTAAGCCGGTTACAGGTGATGAAGAATGGATAACAGTAGACAATTCAAATAACATGTATTCATATGCAAGTGCAGATAACATTACTGTTGTAAATGTACAGCATCCGGGATTTGCCAATGCAGATGGAATATACATGAGTACAAAGGTAGCCATAGGTTACGTTACAATTAATGGAAATAAAGTAGGAAATGAATCAGTGGCAATTGACGGTGCAGGAGCGGTTGTATATTTAACAGCACTTTCAGGAACATCAACAGTGGCATATTATGCACAGGATGGAACTTTACTGGGAAGCGTTAACATTAAAAAGAATGAAACCGTACCTGAAACAACTGAGGCTGTAACAGAAGCTACTACAGAGAGGGAAACTCATGACATGAGTAAAGACCCGGACGATATATCAAGAATTTATGTAGTTACAGATGATGCTAATCCAACAATCACAAAGGAAAGTAAAACACCGGGTACAATAACCGTTATAGGTGGAGAAGACGGTGTGAATTCCGTAAGTGATACAGGAACAATTAAATTAAGAGGAAATTCAACATCTTTGGCAGATAAAGCCGCTTACAATATATCCTTTAGTTCTAAGCAGACATTATTTAGTGGTGCTAAGGCAGCTAAAAAGTGGTGCCTTTTGGCAAATGCATTTGATAAGACCCTTATCAGAAATAAACTTGCAATGGAACTTGGAAAAGAATTGGGAATGGTGGCAACACCGGAGGAACATTACGCAGACCTATACATTAACGGACAGCTTAAGGGAACATATCTGGTAAGTGAGCCGGCAGACAATGGAAGATCAGGAGTTTCTTATGATGAAACAAATGATAAGGAAATGATGTTTGAGTTAGAGGCTGACAGAGAAGAAGCAGGAGCTACATATTATACAACAAATCTTGGTGTAAGATTCGTAGTGGAGGATCCGGAAGGCTTAGGAACAGACACTGCTAAGTATTCAAACTGGGTGAACACATTATCAGCTTTTGAAACGGCATTAACCGATACGTCTTCAGACAAAGTGTTAGACTGCATAAATGTAGATTCATTTGTGGATATGTATATTGTAAATGAATTATTTAACACGGTTGATTTTGGTTACAGTTCAGTTAAGTTCTATACAAAGGAAGATGCAAAGGGAAATACAATTATATATGCAGGGCCTTTGTGGGATTTTGATTTGTCATCAGGAAATTCATCTGTTGAAGAATGTAGAAAGACAGATGCTTTCAGATGTCAGCAGGTAAATACGTGGTTTGGATACTTAATGAAGAATAGTTCCTTTAAAAATAAGGTTATTTCAAAATTTAGATCAATGCAGCCACAGATTCAGAATCTTTACAGCGAAAATTCTTTAGGAATTAGCAGAATAAATGCTAACTTGAATTATATGGGAAAATCAAAAGACAGAAACTATTCGGCAATAAGTGAAGGCGGTGCAGGCTGGAGCCAATCAACACCGGATTCGGCTGAATACAAATATTACCCATATGGATATAGTACATTGTCACCATACATTAATTATACATATGATGAACATGTTGAATATCTCACTAACTGGTTAGAAACAAGGAATAAATGGATGTGCAGCCAGTGGAATATTAATTATAATACAGCGGGAAGTGAAACAATCAGTACAGACATTGATATTACAGGATATCAGATGACCTCTTCATTAAACGGCATAGCAGGAAATATGGGTATGCGTGTTGTATATGAGGTAGAGCCTACAGTTAATGGAAAGGAAGTTTCCGAAAAAGGACTTATTTACGGACTGGTTTATGGAAACAATCCAATAAGTGAATCAGATTTAACATATGATTCATCCAGCGATTACGTAAAGAGATATATGGCTACCGATGCAGGAAAGTCAAGTGTTCAGTTAGGAGATTCAGAAACAGCATCATACTATGTAATGACAATGAGCTGTGATGCAGGAGATGGAACAGATAATGTAACAGCTAATGCATTTACTGCTAAATACTATGTAAGAGCATATGCAAAGTTAGCAGATGGCTCCATAGTTTACAGTAATGTGGATTCATATACTGTATACGATATTGCAGATTATATTTATCAGAATCAGTTAGTAAGCAACAAGTCTTCATATGACTATTTATATACTAAAATATTGAAATATGTAAACAGCAGTTATAAAGAGGGAGATTACGACTGGGGAAACATAGTGGTAAAATAAATGGCACACAAATAGTACATAAAGAGCTAAATACGAAGGAGGGTATTTGGCTCTTTTAAAATAAAAAAAGGAGGTACAAAATGAATAAGTTTAAGAAATTTATTTCATTATTGCTTGTTGCAACCATGATTGTTACATTTTGCCCTAATGTTAGCATAGGACAAAGTGTTGAAGTAAAAGCCGCAACTTCAGGAATAACTAATGGTGCAACTTACACAATTGTATCTGCATATAATGGAAAGGCAATAACCCAGACTGACCTTTCAACATTTTATGCAAATTGCGTAGTTTGGAATACAGATGCAATGAGTAATTTAGCAAGATGGACATTAAAGGAAACGGGAGATTATTACAATATTACCAATGCAGTATCCGGTAAGAGCATAAAAATAACCGGAAAAAATAATGGGGATAATATGGATTTAAACGGTAATGATAATTCTGATAACTACAGATGGAAACTGGTGCCTATTACATCAGGAACCTATGCAGGATGTTATTATATTGTTTCAGCGGTAAAGAATGATAGCGGTGAGGAAGAATATGCTGAAATTATTAGTGACGATGATAAAAAGGATACCGACGGTGCCCAGGTCAGATTATGGACAAAGGCAAAAAGCGTAGATTATGAGCCACGTCAGATATGGAGAATCCAGAAAAGTGACGTGGAGGATGCAACCTTTACAGAGGCAATGGCTGATAAGGCATTAGAGGCATTTAAAAATAAGTATTATGTAAAAAATTCAACCACAGGATATAACAGTTTAGGTGGCGGTTTCTGGGGAATTGCCGAAGTTATGGAAGCTATGCTTGATGGTTATGAAACTACAGGTAAATCTATTTATAAAGAAATGTTTCAAAATACATATAAAGATTTCATAGCAAGAAACGGAGATTACTGGTCAAATAATGATTTTAATGATGATATAGCCTGGGCTGTACTTGATTCAGTAAGAGCATATTTATTATTTGGAGACCAGAGTTACTTAGATATTGCAAAGAAAAACTGGGACTTTATGTATAAAAGAGGAACAGAAGGAAGAACAGACGGACTTATCAGATGGTCTCATGAAAGCGGAAGAGGTGACGGAACCACATCATGTATTAATGGTCCTGCCACAGTAGGAGCTTGTTATCTTGCAATTGCAACAGGTGATGAAAGTTACTATACCAAGGCAAAAAGCGTATTTGATGCATGGAGAAACAGTTCATTGTATGTAAGAGAAGGTGATGATGCAGGACATGTATGGGATAGTCCAGGAAACAACTGGCGTTCTACATATAATCAGGGAACTTTCCTTGGAGCTGCAATTATGCTTTATGAAAAATATGGAACACAGCAGTATTATGATGATGCATGTAATGTAATGGCAAATACGGTAAAAGGCCTTTGTTACAATAATATTCTTAAGGAAGAGAACACAAACTCCGGTGACCTTTCAGGTATGCGTGGTATCCTTATGAGATATATGAGAAAGTTCATTGTAGATTTTAATAAAGGCGAGTATCTTTCATTCTTTAAGGACAATGCAAAAGTAGCATGGATGAATAGTAATTCAAAGGGAATTATGCAGTGTTCATGGCAGAAAAAGGCAGCAGAAGATGCTACATGGGATTCTTTTGCAGCATATAATGCTATTTCACTTATGGCAAATATTCCTACATATGCAGATAGTTTAGAGAGAGATGCATATTCAAATATTGAAGCGGAAGATTTGGATTACTGTAAGGGACTTATTTCAGAAAATTCCAGTGGAACTAGTGGTGGCAGAAGTTTAGGAGGCGTAATGAACGGAAACTATGCTGCTTACTATAACATTGATTTTGGAGATGCAGGAGCATCAAAGTTGACTTTCAAGTATTCAAGAAGTACCGAAAAAGAAGGTGCAAATGGAACCATTGAATTTAGACTGGGAAGTACAACAGGTCCTCTTATAGCAAAGGCAAGTATTGAAAATACGGGAACATGGCAGAATTGGAAAGAAGTTACAATTGATACGGCACGTATTACAGGAGTACAAAATGTATATGTAGTATTTAAGGCGGATACTACTCATGTTTGCAATTTTGACTATTTTAAATTTGCAAAGGCAACAAATGATGACCAGGGATACTTTTTCTTAAAGTCAGATTCATCTAATCAGTATGCAAAGTGTAAAAATGGAAGCAGCGATACAACAATTGTGGCGTCCAGCGACAAGAGAGATGAAGGGGAACAGTTTAAGATAATTAAGAACAGTGACGGAACAGTTTCCTTTAAGTCATTAATATCCGGAAAATATATATGCATGGTAAGTGAAGGTTCATATCTTACTGCAAGTACATCAGCAATTTATAACGGAGAAAAGTTCGTTATAGAAAGATATGCATCAGATACAAGTAAGAGTAAACAGTTTGCCATTAAATCCATTGCCAATGGAAAATATCTGGCAGTTGATCCAAGTGGAGATAAGGCAATTCTTTCAACTTCCGACAGTATAGGAGGTTCATGGGAGACATTCCATATGGAAACTGTAAACGGTGAATGGATAGTACCGGATGGAACTATTTTGGTAGACAGCGCATATAAAGATGCATTCTCAAAAATAGAAGCTGAGAAAACAGACGATTTCAACGGAACAATTAATTATGATACATACCTTGGAAATACCAATGATGGAGAGTGGGCAAGATACGATAGTGTAAGATTTACTAAAACTGCAAAGAGCATCATAATGAGATATTCAGTAAGAGGTAAGATTGCTACCGGAAAGGTTTCATTGTATTTAGACAGTTTAGACGGAACACCTGTCGGTGAATTTTATCTTACAGAAACAGCTGAGGACAGTTGGGATGCATATGTTGAAAAACAGTTTGCGCTGAAAACTGAAATAAGCGCCGGAGTACATAATGTATATCTTAAATTTACACCGGACAGTGGAAAGACATATGTAGGAAATATTGACTATTTCTTATTTAGCGATGAAGCTTATGTGGAACCGACTATGGAAAGTGGAAGCATTAAAATAGAAGGATATCAGATAAGTGCTACCCGCAAAGGCAGCAGGGTTGTCGGTTCAGTA
>NZ_HF991870.1:0-6358 GCF_000432355.1 Eubacterium sp. CAG:161 | reverse complement strand
TTACGGAGTAAATAAAGCAGGTGGAAACACCTTTAATATCTCTGATGATGATATGCGTGTAAACAGTGACAGTAAGTATGTTGCAGCTTTAGATTCCACATCGCAGGGAACAACAGATACTGTATTTGGAAGCTCAGACACAGCTACATATTTTGTAAGGACAACGTTATTTGGTTCATTTACTTCGGTAGAGTATTCGGCAGAATACAAAATCAGAGCCTATGCAAAATTGTCAGACGGAACTTACAGATACAGCACTGTTAAGAGTTATTCAGTATATGATATTGCAGATGTTTTGTATAAGAATGTTAAGATGAATACAATCACTGCACATGAGTATCTTTACAACAGCATTTTGAAAGTTGTAAATCCAAATTATGCTGAGGTTGATTACAGCTGGGGAAATGATTTAGTAGGAACAAATTAAAATTTAATATAATTTAATGAAGCTGCCATACGGGATAACATCAAAGCCGGTATGGCAGTTTTTTTCTGATTTAGTTTACAAACTATCTTAATAGAATTGAACGTTAAACCTAAAAAGCGAATAAAAACACATAAAAAAAGGACACCTGAAATAAAAAAATGTCACTCTAAATGATAAAGAATTAAGTTTATAATTAATGTGTATAAATGTTTGCCATAGGCAGATAACAAATTTGGATCATTAAAGGAGGGAAAAAAGTGAAAGGATTAAAAAGGGTAAAAACATTTTTAACGTTGTTCCTTTCAGTCTGTATGGTATTCACATCAGTAACACCAACAGATTTAACTAAAGTCTTTGCAGAAGATGTAAAGACCACAGTGTATTTTTACAATGCATCAAATTGGAGTGGAGTAGGAATACATGGGTACAATGACAGTGTAAGCGGTCAGTACACAGGAGACTGGAACACGACATTTATGGAAAAGGATGGAGATACAGGCTGGTATAAATATGAAATTAATGCAGATGTATCTCAAAATTACATTGATGTTATATTCTTTGATAAGGGTGACCCGGAAGGAGATCATGCTACACATAGAAGCCTATGTAAGGTAAATGACAGAGAGTATGTTTATTTTTCCATGAATGGTGCCAAGTATTGTTCTAAGCTTGCAGCAGAGGTGGCTTTAGGAAAGGTAGAAAGTTCCAAGGTTAAGAATGCTTTTTCAGGAACAAAAATAGCAGGTAATGTTATTGAGGCAGAGGACAATGACGATAAACATGCAGATATTAATAATGAAACAAACACAGATTACGGTCAAAGTGGTACAGGAAATATAGCCCATGTAAATGACGGAACCTGGACTATGTATAATGTTAACTTTAACCGTGCAGCTTCAAAGTTTACAATAAGATATTCTGCAAAAAGTACAGTTGCAGGGGGAACTGTCAATGTATATTTAGACAGTATGGACAGCACACCTGTGGCAACTGTTGAAGCAACAGAGACAGGCTCAGAATGGAGTAATTTTGTATATAAAACAGTAGATGCCAACATACCGTCAGGTATTCATCAGGTGTACCTTAAATATTCCACATCTAAGGACTGGTGTGCTAATGTAGATTGTTTTTATTTTGAATCACCTTATGTGGATGCAGTAGGAACTCATGAAATAGAAAATGCTCATGAGACAATTTTAGGTCCGGCTAATGGCAGGGAAGTAAGTAGTAGTGGTAATTTCTCAAATGGAGCAGCCATTGGAGGTTTAAATACATGGGAGGCAGATGGCAGAGCCTACACTACCACATATGTTAATGCCAAAAATGCAGGTACATACACATTAAAATTAAAGTATTCATTAGAATGTGGAAAGGACACAAGAATTGATTATAGGATAAATGGTGATACTGACAGAGATTGGAGATCATGGACTTTAAAAGACCACAGTTCTTCATGGGATGAGGTAAAGGAATTTACAACTACGGTTTCACTTAAAAAGGGAATAAATGCCATTAATATTACAGGAGCCGTTAATACCGGTACTGATTGGAAATGGGTACGTTTAGATAACTTTGAACTTTCATATGTTTCTGAAAATAATTACAGCAAAAAAGCTTTCAGTTCAAGGGAAAATGTAGAATTAAACGGAGTACAGTTAGATGCAGGCCCTAAATCCTCAGGCAACATTGGAGGAGATGAAGGGGGAAAACTTACAGGTATAAAAGGCGAAGGATATGCAGAATATGATGTATATTTTGACAGAAAGGCATCAGGAGTAACCCTGTCATATTCTGTTGCAACGGATTGTGGTGGAACTGTTGAAATGTATGTGGATTCCATGAGTGGAGCACCGGTTACAACCTTTGACTGTAACGACACTACAGGAGGTTGGAGCGCTTATGTAACCAAAACGGTGGATGTAAATATACCTGATGGAAACCATAAAATTTACTTTAAGGTAATACCTAGAATTGCCAACAGTTATTCAGTAAACCTGGGATGGTTTAAGTTTGCATATACTCCGGAAGAAATGAATATAAGACATGAAGCAGAAAATGCCCATGCATATACTAAAGGTTCGGCATCAGGTGAATATAGCCTTGAAGTATTTTCAAATTATTCAGGAAAAACAGCTATAGGTGGCATGAATACATGGCCAAATGACGGACGTGCATATCTTACACAGTATGTAAATGTAAAAGAAGATGGTTGTTATAACATAGTTGTGGGATACGCAAATGGCGGAGAATACGATACCAACATTGATGTTCGTGTAAACAGTTCTGATGATAGTGCATGGAAAAGTATTTCTGCACCAAAGACAGGTGGCTGGAACAGTGTAGGTGAAATAAAAGCAACTGTAGAATTAAAAGCAGGAGTTAATTATATTGATATTACCGGTGCTTCAAATATCTTGTACAACAAAGATAATACATGGCAGCAGGTAAATATTGATTACTTTGACATAGAGGATGACAACATTGCCAAAGGAAAAAAGGCATACGCTGAAAGTGAACAAAAAGAGGGCGAAACAGTTTATCCGGCAGATAATGCAGTTGATGGAGACAGTTCTACAAGATGGGCAAATAATAACGAAGGCGGATGGATTTATGTAGATTTAGAAAGCCTTTATGAAATAGAACGTGTAGAGGTATTGTTTGAAACAGCATATGCAAAGAGTTTTGAAATACAGACTTCAAAGGATGGAAAAACATGGGTTACATCAAAAACAGTTTCATCGGAGGATTTTATAGGGGATAAAAATATTAAAAATGACGGGACTTATAATGGAAAAGTATTGTACACATCAAAAGACACATGCCTTGGAAAGGCAAGATATGTAAGAATTAAAGCTAATGAAATGAATTCTTATCATAAGAAAATGTCTATATATGAGTTAAAGGTATATGGTACAAAAGTTCCAGGTTATCTGACAGATGTGGCAGTAAATAAGGATATAACATGTGATAGTGCAAGTACCGTAAATCCTGCAAAGTATGCTACAGATGGAAAAGATACAACTAAATGGACAGCAGGCAGCACACACCCTGAATATACAATTGATTTAGGCAGGGAATATGGATTACGCAGTATAGATTTAAAGTATTCTAATGCTTATGCTAAGTCATTTAAAATTGCAACATCTAATGATGGAACAAATTGGAAGGATTTAAAAAATGTTTCTCAGTGGACTGAGCCGGGTAGTGCATCAGGATTAGGTGGAGACAAGATATTAGGATATAGTTTTCATTTTGATGAGGTTAAAGCACGGTATGTTAAACTGTACGTTGATGAATGTGCAGACACCTCCCTTGGAATATCATTATATGAATTTGAAGTTTGGGCTAAGGATAATCAGAAGTCTGATTATTGGAATGAAGTAGGCAGCAAATCCCTTGGTGTTTACCCTGTATCAAAATTACAGGATACAAAATACGAAAATTCAGTAAGTGATACATATCCTTTAGGCGTTATAGATTCATCCCTTGTAACAGGAGATATCCTGTTATCAGGTGACACATATGAGGTTGTGTATGATTCAGGCAACAGAGATGTGTTCTTCTATGTTAATCCAAGAGACATAAACGTAGATTACGACAAGCAGGGAGTATTCTGGTCTAACGGTAATAGCGGAGCATCTCTGTGGGGAGCTGACAACCACGATGAAAATATTGCAAAATATATTGCAAAACAACAGGCAACGGTACAATATCAGTTACCGGAAAATTTGGATTTTGGTGACAGTGATTATGTAACTACACAGATTGGATGCAGAATATATAATCTTTCGGATATTGGAGATGACGGATATCCTGTAAGTGGAGCAAAACCGGTATTTTCAATAAAATTTAATCTTAAGATACTAAACTCCCATGGAATTTACATTGAGGATTCAATCATGAAAAATGGTACCCTTAATGTAAAGAATGCAGATTCAGATACAACTTATACTTGGGAAAAAAGTAAAGATGGTAAAAACTGGCAGACAGTATCAGAAAAGAGAAAAGATGTACAGGTTATAAGTAATAATGGAGCAAAGGTAAATGTTGTTGATGACTTAGGTGGAGGATACTACTATAGAGTTAAAGCCGAAAATGGCAAGTGGTCACAGCCTTATCATGTTCAGTATTATAACGATGTTCAAAACGGTGATTTTGAGTTTCCTGCAATGTTTTCATATGATGAGGAAACAGATAAGTCAATGGATGCAAGATTCCCATATAACTCAAATGGTGATGAACAGCAGTATCCTAACGGATTTGACGGATTATTCTGGAAAACAACAGGACCGGGATATTACAACACTCATAACAACCATAAAACAACTCATGACATTGAAATTGTAAATGGAAGAAACTTAAGAACTGACCGTGAGGCAAATCAGCAGGGAGGATTCTCAGTTTCACAAAAAGATATGTATGGTGATAATTCCCATGGCGACCAGTTTGCAGAATTAAACTGCGAGGAGCAGGGAGCATTATATCAGGATATACTTACAACACCGGGTTCAGAATGTTACTGGGATTTAGACCATGCAGCAAGAAGGGTATCAAATGGAGCAACAAACTCCATGCTTGTTGTGGCAATGTCTACTAATGATGCCTTAAATTACACAAAGGATACTGAAATTGAAAAAATTGTTACTGCTGCTACAAATCAGGGAGTTACAGGTGCAGTATCAACTGAATACGAGAATGGAAAGGTAATTACTTTAGATAATGGAATACAGGCAACAGTTTGGAAAGTTACTAGCACCGCTACAGCAGGTGAGTGGAAGCATAATAGTGGTAAATATACAGTACCTGTTGCTGACAAGAACTATTTAACAAGATTTTTCTTTGTATCTATTGATGGTACAAACGGAGACAGAACAATAGGTAACCTTCTTGATAATGTAACTTTTGAACAGAAGAAGCAGTATAAGATTAAGTATGTTGTAAACGGGAAAGAGGTATATACAACAACAGGTATTGTTAACCCTTATGACAGAGTGGACATACCGGATACTCTTCCGGAAGATGTTAAGGATAGTGATGGAAATCACATTGATCTTTCAGAATACACGTTAAAAGAAAGCAACATATTAAAATACAAGAGGGATTCAGAAGGAAACATTATATATGATGGAACAACTCCTCGTACGGAAGAAAAGGGATATTACATTGATAATAATGACAGAAGATTTACTGTAGCGTATGACCATGATACATTAATTCTTTACTATCAAAGTGGAATAGTTACCCTTACCAAAAGAGTGGAGGGACTGACGGAAATACCTGATGATTATAAGGTAAAACTTACCGTAAAAGATGGAGATACTGAAAAGTATTCAAAGACTTTTGCAAAAAGTGATTTTACTGCAATTGATAATGCAGACGGTGAGACATCAGATAGTTTCTTTGCAACAGTTTCTTTTGAAGCAGCAGGTGTTTTAGATTCAGGAAAGACATATACGGTAACAGAGGAAGAGGTTAAAACGATGATTGGAACTTCATTCTATCTGTCACAGGTAACAGCCGGAAAAACAGTGAATAGTGTTCCTGTTTCTGAATTATCAAAATCCTCTGTTTCATATAGTGATACAGCTTTTGAATATAAGTCAAATACTGATAACAGCGAGTTATTTGTAAATACATATAAGCCAACCCACAAGGTAACCATTGAGAAGAAGGTTGCAGGAAATATGGGGGAATAGGAAAAGCTATCAAAGAGTTTTAGCTTTACGGCAGGTATTGCATTAGGAATGGAAAGCGTAAATGCTGTATTGTGTACAGATACTTCTGTTACAAACAGTGAAAAAGGAAAGTATAAATTTAGCTTGAAAGATGGAGAAAGTATTTCATTTATTGTATATGATGGATGTGCCATAACAGTTACTGAAAAGAAAGAGGAATGGTATTCTACTACTTATACAGTGGGTGGAGTGGATA
>NZ_HF991869.1:3979-16469 GCF_000432355.1 Eubacterium sp. CAG:161 | reverse complement strand
GAATGAGTGGGGAAGCATTAGGAGAAGCGAGAGGAAGAGAAACTGAACGTAAGATAATGCAGGAGAAGCTGGATGAAAAGCAGAACCAAATAGAAAAAGAACGTAAAAGATATGAAAAAGAAATAGAGGAATTAAAGAGGCAGCTAGCCGAGAGGCAGACAGCCTAATAAGAAGCCGGATGGTCAAGGACTGTCCGGCTTTTAAGGTACAACGACCTAATAATAGGATGTATAAGAGTAGTAAGAAGGTGCGCCCTTAAAAATAAATAAAAATTTCTATATCCGGTAACACTAAAATAAAAAGGATAAAAATGAAAGTAGTATTAATTGTTATAGGAATAATTATAGTGGTGTTAATTAATTTTGTATTGTATTGCTGCTTAAGAGTAGCATCTAAAACAGATCAGCTATATGAAAAATTATCAATTTCTGAAAAAGAAGAACAGAAAAAATGAAATGAGGAAATAAATATAAAATAAAAAATATTTAGTCAAAATTCACTAAAAAGTAAAGATTAATAGAAAAAATCCGTCTATTTGTATAATTTTTTTATAGAAAAACTCATTGTATTAATATATAATTGGCTGGTAAGGTTGCGTTATATTAGAGAGAAAAAATCCTGCATATATGCAGGTGGGTGTTGTACACCATATAAAATAATTATATAGAGAGGAGGAGTTGGCAGGAACGCCAATGAGTAAATGATGAAAAAAGGAAGGAAAGGGTTAGCGGCTTTATTGGTTATGGTAATGGTTATTACCATGATGGGGGGATTTAATGTTGCACAGAAAACCGAAGTAAACGCAGATGAAAAAACTTACTATGCAGGTAATCCTATTATTACCAGTATGTTTACAGCAGATCCGTCTGCCCATGTGTGGGAGAAGGATGGAAGAATTTACATTTATGCATCTCATGATATTTTCCCATCAAGAGGATGTGACTTAATGGACAAGTATCATGTATTTTCTTCAGATAATATGGTTACATGGAGAGATGAGGGAGAAATCCTTTCATCAGACGATGTATCATGGGGACGTGAAGAAGGTGGGTTTATGTGGGCTCCTGATGCAGCTTATGAAAACGGAACATATTATTTTTATTTCCCACACCCAACAGGTTCAGGAGATGCATGGAATAATACATGGAGAATTGGTATTGCAAAGAGTAATAGTCCTGCAAGCGGATTTAAGTGTGCTGATGATGGTTATGTAAAGAAAAAAGACGGTTCACCTTATGTTACAGGTATTGATCCATGTATATTTAAAGATGATGATGGTTCATACTATCTCTACACAGGTGGTGGAGCAGCATGTTACGTGGCAAAAATGCAGTCTGATATGCAGACATTAGCAGAGGAGCCGGTTAGAATTGACCAGACACTTACAGATTTCCATGAAGGTATGTGGGTATTTAAGAAAGATGGTCTTTACTATGCAATGTATGCAGACAATACAGCAGGTCAGAACCTTATGAGATATTCTACTGCTAATTCACCATACGGACCATGGAAAGAGGGTGGAATTGTTCTTGAAGGAACAGGTTGTGATACAACTCATGGTTCTATAACAGCATATAAGGGACATTGGTATCTTTTCTATCACAATTGTGAAATCTCAGGAAATGGAACATTGCGTTCAGTATGTATTGATGAAGTTAAGTTTAACAGCGACGGATCTATCCAGACGGTACAGCAGACCAAACAGGGTGTTGCTAATGTAGATTATGTTGATCCGGCAGATATTGCAGGAAATAACAGTAGCCCGGATCCTGCTAAATTTACAGAGAAGACAGATTATAGTATTGCAAATGCACAAATTGGTGGGGGAGCCACAAGAGGCGGGGATGCCATTGAAAACCTTCATTATGAAGGCTCATATGTTGAGTGGAATAATGTAAACGGAGAAAAAGGCGGTCAGGCTATGCTTACCGTTTACTATGGAACACCAGACGGAGCTACGGCATTAGTTAACAGTTCCGGGGATACAGTAGGAGACGGATATTTCCTGAAATTTAACAAAACTACTGCCTGGGGAGATTTCTCAGGCGTAGCTACATGCTTTATTGATTTGAATCCGGGAACTAATAATACCGTTAAACTTACCTGTGGTATGGGTGGTGTAAACATTACCGGTATGTCTATTTCATTACCTGATCAGAATGCACCACAGGAAACAACCCTGGCACCGACACAGAAGCCTACAGAGAAACCTACTGAAGCACCAACTCAGGCACCTGAGTATGGTAAGTGTGATTTGGTTGTTACTGATATTGATACAGAGAAGAATTACTATACAGGAGAAGAAGCAGTATTTACTGTTACGATTAAAAATCAGGGCACAGCAACCAGTACATCAAATACAAAGCATGGTGTTGCACTTTCTGTAGACGGACAGGTCGTTAACTGGTGTGATACATTCTTCGGACCGTTGAAACCGGGAGAAGAGGTTACTGTTTCCATGAATGGTGGACCAAATACCAAGAATTCATGGACGGTTGTTTCAGGTACACATACAGTTTCTGCTCATGTAAATGATACAAGAGATGTTGATGAGTCAGACACAAGCAACAATATATTCTCAAAGACTATGACATTTACAGACAAACCGGCTAAATCTACAGACATCAGAGTAGACGGATATCAGATTAGTACAACTCTTGGTGGATTTAGAACAGTTTATTCAGTAAGTGATCCTAATGCAGAAGTTGAAAGCTTAGGTTTAGTATATGGACTTTCAAGTTATGTTTCAGAACGTGATATGGTTGTAGGAAGCAGCAATAACAGGGTGTTTGATTATGCAGCAACTGAAAAGGGACGTATGGATATGTCTATTAACGGAGATGAAGACTATGAAAGTTATACTATGACGTTACAGTTTGATAAGCAGCAAGTTGCTTTTTTAAGCGAGAAGATGTTAGTTCGTGCTTATGCGAAATTAAAAGATGGCTCAATTATCTATAGCAAGGTACAGAGCACATCAATTTATGATACAGCAGATTACTTGTATAAGAATTTAATGATGAACACTTTAAGTGCACACAATTACTTATTTAATAATATTTTGTCTGTTGTTACACCGGCATATAAGGAGATTGATTACAATTGGAACAGCTCCGTTGTTACTCCTGATGAATTTTAATTTAAATATTGAAAAGGGAGGCCGGAAAAGTGAAAAAAAGAAGAATAATATCCTTTCTTATGGTAATGGTTATATGCCTTACAATGCCCGGATGCTTTGATATGGCACCGGGTGGAGGTAAGGTTAAGGCAGCAGATATTTATTATGCAAAATCGTTGCATAACAAATAATATTAATAATAAGGGCATGTCACATATGTGGTATGTCCTTTTTTAGAATAAAAATAATAACATTAATAAGTGGGCAGTTCCTTTGTATATTTAAAAATATATGTTATAATGATTTAATTGTATAAATACAATAAAATAATAAGGGAAAAGAACTCATATTTATGTCTATTCAAAATAACCGGAGGTTAGATTTAAATGAAAGTATTAATGTTTAATGGAAGTCCAAAAGCTAATGGATGTACATATACGGCACTTTGTGAGATGGCAAAGGTTTTACAGGAAGAAGGAATTGAAACAGAGATTATGCATGTAGGAGGCAAACCACAGGGGGGCTGCATGGGCTGTGGCGGATGTGGCACTACAGGAGAATGCGTGTATGGAGGAATGGTAGTTGAGGCAGCTAAAAAGCTTGAACAGGCAGACGCAGTGGTATTTGGTAGTCCGGTACATTATGCCTCTATTAGTGGAAACATGATGGGATTACTTCACAGATTATCATGGAGTGCGGGAAAGTATCTTAAATATAAACCTGCTGCAATGGTGGTAAGTGCAAAACGTGCCGGCACAACCAGTGCATTAGATGAAATTGCCAAAATACCTGAATTTTTCCATATGCCACTAATTAATGGAAATTACTGGCCTATGGTTCATGGCAGCACCCCGGAAGATGTTAAAAAGGATGAAGAGGGCCTTCAGACTGTAAGAAATATTGCAAGAAATATGGCATGGATTTTAAAATGCATTGAGGCAGGAAAGGAAAAGGGAATAGTGCATCCGGAACCGGAAGCCCAAATTAGAACAAATTTCATAAAATAGTATTAATTTTAACAAAATAGAGAATTTGTTAATAGAATTGTAACAGAACATTTATTGCATATATATTCCATTGATTATATACTAAAAAAGTCAAAAAAATTGGAAGACGAAAGGAAATGTGACGGAATGGAAGATAACAGAAATTACCAATCAGAAGAGGTAGAAGATGAAAATCTGATGGACGACGTGATTGTTAACCCGGCAGATGATTCAGTTAAGGAGAACGGAAAGCCTCGAAAAAAACAGGAAAGTGAACCTATTAATGTAAAGAAGGAGATTTTCAGCTGGATTAGAATAATTGTTGTGGCAGTGGTTATTGCCTTTGTTATAAACAATTTTATTATTATGAATGCCAACGTTCCTACAGGTTCTATGATGAACACAATAATGAAAGGGGACCGCATGATTGGACTTAGAACATCATATTGGCTCTCAGATCCTAAGAGAGGAGACATTGTTATTTTTATCAATCCTGATTATGATGAAAACAGTCCTAAGGAGGAGAAGTACTACGTAAAGAGAGTAATTGGACTTCCGGGAGAGAAAGTAACTATTAAGGATGCAAAAATTTATATCAACGATTCAGATAAACCATTAGATGAACCGTACCTTCCGGAAGAATGGGTATATGTAAATGGTTCAGATGAAGAGTTGACATATCAGGTTCCGGAGGGATGTTATTTCATGCTTGGTGATAACAGAAATAACTCCAGTGATGCAAGATTCTGGAACAATACGTACTTAAAGCGTGAGAATGTAATTGCAAAAGCAGTATTTAAGTATTGGCCTTGGGATCACAAGGGATTATTTGAAAAAGTAGACTATGCACAGTAATGTGTGGTAGTGTTGTGCTGAATAATGGTTGCCATAGATATGTGGTAGCACTGAATAAATGGCTGTCGCTAAGATGCGGCGGTCATTTGTTATATTAGAATATTTGGGGGCTGGTACCATTGAAAAATAGGAAAAACAAATATCAACTATTATCAACTATTAAAACATAGCCTAAAAACTACATTTCATATATTTCAGCGCTGTCAACTACCACAAACCCCAGTTTCTTATACAGTGAAATGGCAGGTTTGTTGTCACCACTTACATGAAGCAAAACATATGTGTGGTCTTTGGACAAATAAGAAATTACAGCATCAAGCATTTTAAAGCCGTACCCCATACCACGGTATTTATCAAAAACCAGAACATCATGAATACATACAGTCCTGTCATTAAACAATTCAATAAGGCAGCTGCCAACAGTTGCACCCTGTGAGACCATTTCAAATTTAACACCTTGAGTGGTACTTTCTAAATCCCCGTCAACTATCTTTACATATTTAGGAAGTGTTTTGTAACAGGCACTAGATAATGAAAACTTCATCATATATTCAGTGGCAGTTTTTTCAAAGCCTAAATGAGACAAAACAGCACAACCGGTAGAATTCTTGGAATTTAACATTGCTGAAATATAAAAGTCATTATAATCAGTTAAAAATGAGTCTAAAAGAGATGACATTAAATTTAGTTTTCTGTACTTCGGAAGAACATATCCACAAATATCAACAATTTCATTATTATAGAAGTCAGCACTTAAAAATCCTACTGTTTTTCCCTCATGTACGCCATAGTACAAAACAGGTAACGGATTAACCCGGTTTGAATCATCATATGAAACAGGTGAAGAGTTACCCGGGGTTGAACCATTACATAAAACCGACTCGGAATCATCACATGAAACAGATAGCGCCTCATTTTCTCCGAAAAACAGTTGGGGAATATGTTGATTTTCGTTTTTGCAGATTTCATAAATATTGGTGCAAATTTCCCTTAAATCCTTTGAAATAGCATAACTTTTTTTCATGTCAAATATAAATGTCATAACAGAACCCCTTTCCCGAAAAAACGACGAAGGTTAAATAAAAATATGTTTAAACGGTGTCACTTAAATTGGTTTGATTATACCAAATGCAATAGAAAAAATACAGTATATGTGGTATAGTGGGAAAGCAAAAGGTTAATATTATTAGATAAATACCATTGGATAAAAATTACAAAATAAAGGTTTTATGGAGAGTGTTATGTTGAAAATAGGTTCACATGTTAAGATGAGTGGCAAGGATATGCTTCTTGGCTCGGCGAAGGAGGCAAAATCCTATGGAGCAAATGTTTTTATGGCATATACCGGTGCACCTCAAAATACCAAAAGAAAAGATGTAAGTGAATTAAAGATAAAAGAAGCATGGGAATATATGCAAAAAAACGGCATTGAAGATATTATAATTCATGCACCATATATTATTAATTTAGGCAATACCATTAAGCCTGAAACCTATGAAATTGCAGAAAAGTTTTTGGCTACGGAATTAGACAGAACGGAAAAAATGGGAAGTAAGGTTATGGTTTTACATCCCGGCTCCCACGTTGGAGCAGGTGTTGACGCAGGAATTAAGCAGATAATAAACGGCATAAACAATGTACTTAGCAGAGACACAAAGGCATATATAGCATTAGAAACCATGGCAGGAAAAGGAAGCGAGATAGGCAGAAACTTTGAGGAAATTGCAAGAATTTATGATGGCGTTAAATATAACGATAAGCTCCGTGTCTGCTTTGACACATGCCATGTAAACGATAGTGGATATGATTTGGTAAATGATTTAAGTGGAACATTTGAGAAATTCGACAAAGTAATAGGAACTGACCAGATTGCGGTTTTTCATATTAATGACAGCAAAAATCCCTGTGGTGCAGCAAAAGACAGACACGAAAACATTGGCTTTGGAAACATAGGATTTGAAACTCTTAAGGAAATTGTCTATATGAAGGAATTTGAAAATATTCCAAAAATTCTAGAGACCCCATATATTAAGGATCCGGATAACGATAAAAAATCCTATGCACCCTACAAATTTGAGATAGAAATGTTAAAGCAGAGAGAATTAAATCCTAATTTGCAAAAAGAGGTTATTGAAAATGAATAGCTTGATTTATAGTTTAAATGCAACAGTTCCGGTTTTTCTGGTAATTGTTGTGGGATATTTACTTAAAAAAATAGGCTGGATAAATGAAGGATTTATAAAGGCATCAAATAAAATTAACTTTACAATTACCCTGCCGGCTTTACTTATACAGGACATGATGAACAATGATTTTCTGCAGAAATTTGACGGAATGTATGTTGTATATTGTGCAGTGGTAACGTCAATATGTTTCTTCGCCACATGGGTTGGAGCTAAATTGTTGGTAAAGGATAAAACAATTGTTGGTGAGTTTGTTCAGGCTTCATATCGAAGTAGTGCGGCAGTGTTAGGAGCCGCATTTGTGTTTAATATATATGGGGACACAGGAATGGTGCCTCTGATGATTTTAGGGGCGGTACCACTTTATAATGTTTATGCAGTTTTGGTTTTAACAGTGGAATGTCCGCAGAAAGGCGCAAGTCAGGATAAAACCTTACTAACCACCTTAAAGGGAATAGTAACAAATCCTATTATTTTAAGTATTTTTGCCGGGGTTATTTTATCTGCAACAAAGGTGCAGTTCCCTAAAATAATAGATAATACCATAGGAAATTTTGCAAGAATAGCCACTCCGTTGGCACTTTTGGCAATTGGTGGTAGTTTTGAATTTGGAAAGGCAATAAAAAAGGCAAAGCCTGTCATTGTTGCTACGTTTTTTAAACTTATAGGCTGGGCAATGGTATTTTTGCCAATAGCTGTGTGGTTAGGATACAGGGATGAGAAGCTGATGGCATTGGTTATTATGCTGACATCCCCTACTACTCCAAGTTGTTACATAATGGCAAAAAGCATGAAATCAGAAGGAACTCTTACAAGCAGTGTTGTAGTGTTGACAACCCTATGTTCTGCATTCACCCTGACCGCTATTATATTCGTATTAAAAAGCCTGGGATTATTGTAGGATAGGGCATTAAATAAAATAGGTGAGGAGGAAACCAAATGAAGAGAAGTGAACAGAAAATTCAGGATACCTGGAAAATGGAGGATATGTTTATAAGTGATGAGGCATGGGAAAAGGACTTTGAAAAGGCAACAAAGATGATTCCTCATTATAGTGATTTTTCAGGTGAAGTTTCAAAGGATAAAGAAAAATTAATTGAATATTTTAATTTCAATGATGAGATAAATTTGTTAGTGGAAAGACTTTATGTATATTCAAACCAAAAGTACCATCAGGATATGGCAGAGGCAAAGTATCAGGCATATTCAGGAAAGGCACAGAAACTGGCAGTAGACATAGGAAGTGCATCAGCTTTTTTTGAACCGGAAATTTTGGAAATGGAGGAAGATACATTACTTTCATGGATGCAGGATGACAGGCTGGCCGATTACCGGAGATATGTGGGAGAAATATTGAGAGGAAAAGCTCATACTCTTGATAAGAAGACAGAAGAAATTTTGGCAAAAAGCAGAAAAATGGCGGCAGCAGCTGACAACATTTATTCAATGTACAATGGTGCCGATATTGATTTCCCGGTGGTAAAGGGAAGTGACAATAAGGAAATCAAAATAACCCATGGCAATTATGTCCCAATTCTTGCGGGAGAGGACAGAGAACTTAGAAAAAATGCCTTTAAGGCTTTATATGATACCTATGGCAAAATGAAAAATACAATTGCGGCAACCTTTAATGCAAATGTTGAACAGGCATGCTTTTATGCAGATGTGAGAAATTATTCCTCATCCCTTGCAATGCACCTTGATGGAAGTAATATCCCGGTGTCAGTTTATGATAATTTAATAGATGTTGTGCACGAAAACATGGGATTGATGCACAGATACGTTAAATTAAGAAAGAAGATTCTTGGAGTGGATGAACTACATATGTATGATGTTTACGCTCCAATTGCTAAGGCACCTAAGGATAAAATACCTTTTGAAAAAGCAAAGAAAATGGTTTTAGAAGCACTAAAACCTATGGGTGAGGATTATCTTTCCAAGTTAAAAGAAGGCTTTAACAACAGATGGATTGACGTTTACGAAAATGAAGGAAAAAGAAGCGGGGCATATTCCTGGGGAGCTTACGGAACCCATCCTTATGTGTTACTTAACTATCAGGGAACTCTTGATGACGTGTTTACTCTAGCACACGAAATGGGGCATGCTCTTCATTCATATTATTCCGATACAACACAACCATATATTAATGCAGGATACCGTATTTTTGTGGCAGAGGTGGCATCTACATGTAATGAGTCACTTTTAATACATCATTTGCTGAAAAACACTGATGACAGGGATACGAAAGCTTATCTTATTAATCATTTTCTTGAGCAATTTAAGGGAACGCTGTATCGTCAGACAATGTTTGCTGAGTTTGAAAAAATAACTCATCATATGGTAGAGCAGGGAGAAACTTTAACAAGTGACCTTCTTTGTGAAACATATTTGAATTTAAATAAAGAATATTTTGGAGAAGAAATGGTATCGGACGATGAAATCGCTTTGGAATGGGCGAGAATACCACATTTCTATAATCCGTTTTATGTTTATCAATATGCAACGGGAATTTCAGCGGCAATTGCCCTTTCTAAGAAAATAATGAATGAAGGGGAAAGTGCTGTTAAGGATTATATGAAGTTTTTAACAGGAGGCGGTTCAAAGGATCCTATTGACCTTCTTAAAATGGCAGGAGTGAATATGGCTGAAAAAGAGCCGGTACAGCAGGCACTTAACCTGTTTGGTGATTTATTAGACCAAATGGAAGAAATAGTAAAATAAAATCTTTTTATTGGAAGCCTGCCGGAATTTAGTATATGATATTACACAGGTGCAATGTTAATGGCATTGTAATGAGGGACAATGCAGTTGATAAAAAAATATGGAGCATAAGATGAAATTTAATGAAAATTATAAGGGCTATATATTTGATTTAGATGGGACCATTCTTGATAGTTCATGGGTATGGGATATGGTTGACATAAAATTCCTGGGAGATAGAGGCTATGATGTCCCTGAGGATTATGTGGAATCAATTTCTCCGTTAGGGGCTTACAAGGCGGCAGTTTATACCATTGACCGGTTTAATCTTCATGGGGAAAAACCGGAAGAACTGGTAAGGGAATGGTTTGACATGGCAAAGGAAGAATACGCAAAAAAAGTAGTATGTAAGCCTGGAGCAAAGGAATATATCACACACCTTTTTAAAGGGGGAAAGAAGCTGGCTGTTGCTACGTCTTCAGATCGGGAGTTATTTATGCCTACTTTGGAAAGAGAAGGAATACTTAACTGTTTTTCTGAAATTGTAACAGTGGATGAGGTAAAACGTGGCAAAGGTTTTCCTGACATATATGAGGAAGCCGCCAGACGTATTCACCATGAAAAGAAGGATTGCGTTGTATTTGAGGATATTCTCACAGGAGTTATGGGGGCAAAAGCAGGGGGATTTACGGTGGTTGCCGTTGAAGATGAAAAATCTGAATGTAATAAAATGAAGATAAGGGAAATTGCAGATTATTATATTGAAAAATATCCCTTTGTGTAAATATAAAGCCCCGTTGCAAATATCATAAATGATGTTGCAGCAGGGCTTTAGTTATTTAAAGATTAATTTTTATATTTTTTAAAATTGGGAGCAGGTAACTGGGCTAAAATTATGGCAACAAAAATCAATCCACATCCGGCTAACTCACGGGAACCCATGGACTGACCTAAAATTATCCATCCTGCAATAACTGAAAATACTGATTCAAGACTCATTAAAAGGGAGGCTACAGTAGGGTTTAGACCCTTTTGTCCAATAATCTGTAGTGTATAAGCTACGCCGCAGGAGAAAATTCCGGCATACAAAATAGGAATCCATACATCAACTGTCATAAGAGGTGGAATCCATTGGAAAATGCCTGTTATTGAATGTTTCATATCGAAAATAAACATTGGCACTGCTGATGTAATTCCACATACGAAAAACTGGATGCAGGACATTTTAACACCATCTACTAAAAGTGAGAAATAATCAATAATTAAAATATGTAACGAAAAAATAAAAGCACAAAGTAGCAGTAGCAAATCTGCTAAATTAAAGCCAGAGGAACCTTTGGCACATAAAAGATATAAACCTGCTAATGAGAGACATACCCCAATCCAAATATTAATACCGCATTTTTTCTTTAGAAAAAGACCAAGTATAGGCACAATCAGAATGTAGCAGGCAGTAAGAAAACCGGCTTTACCGGCAGATGCACCAAGATATAACCCAAGTTGTTGCAGATTGCTTGCCAGAGACAATGCAAGTCCGCAGCAAATACCACCAATAATTAAAAGTTTTCTTTCGGTTTTATCGGACTTACCTTTTCCCTTATTTAAAAAGAAAATAACAGGAATAAGTACCAGAGAGCCAATAAACGAACGGATGCAGTTGAAGGTATACGGGCCACATGCATCCCCACCGGAACTTTGGGCTACAAAAGCAACACCCCATATAAAAGCTGTAAGAATTAAAAGTAGTGAATGTCTTAATTTTAAACTGTTCATAAATTTCTCCATATGTATATATTTGTACAAACAGTAGTATTTTACTTCATGGAGTGGGTTTTTGCAAATAGGAAAGAGCATCCTTTAATTTAATAATTTATACCACTTATAACCAATATAGAAAAAAGTCTCTCTTGCTACAAAGGGGATTTTTGATTTCAAGGTTTTATATGCACTGGTGCCGGTAGGAGACGAAAATGCATCTATGCCACAGTCTTTTGATAATAACATAGACCTTTTCATATGCAGTGGGTCACTTACAATTAATGCTGTTTTAAATTTATTATTATCCATTATTGTTTTGGAGTATTCTAAATTCTCCTGAGTAATTGTGGATTTATCTTCTTTAAATATATCTTCCAAGGGAATGTTATTTTCAGTCAAATATTCTGCTGCCACATCAGCATCACTTCTGGTATTACCCGCACCTATTCCACCGGTGACAATTAATTTCTTCACTTTTCCTTCATTGTAAAGTTTAATAGCGTGATTTAATCTTTGCTTGTACACCTCAGATACTTCTGTATCATTACAGGCTGCACCTAATACAATCGCCACATCACATTCTTTGTCTTCATAAACATTGCTGTAGGTGCAAATGGAGACTACATTACTTATTATATAAATTAATATAATTACCGGTATTATAAATAAAAATTTTCTTTTCTCCATATCTGTCGCCCTTTTATATTAAAAACACTAGCGTTATCATTCTTTGCTACTTAAATATATGTTTTTATAATAACAAATATTTTAGGGGATATCAAACGTTGTGTTTTGGTGTTGTGCCAATGAAAGTCGGTAAAGTTGAGTGGATATGTCGTAATAAATGTCGTAATAAATGTCGTAATAAATGTCGTAATAAATGTCGTAAT
>NZ_HF991869.1:0-3937 GCF_000432355.1 Eubacterium sp. CAG:161 | reverse complement strand
AAAATTGTATGAAAAACTATTAGTGGTGGAGATTATACAAATAAATATGACAGAACTGCGTTGACAATACACAATGCAGTTCTGCCAGTTAAGAATTTTTATATATTAAGGGAAAGTTTAATTATTCTTCTTCAGGGTATTTTAATCCCCATTCCTTTCTGAAGGCTGTCATTAATTCCATAACATCTTTTGTATATTCAAGATGCATGCACGCTGTATCACCGTTTATTGCACGTTCCATATCAGCAAGCTCATAAGCAAGGGCGTCTGCATTTTCACCGGCTTTAATAACTTCTGTTTTACCTGTTTCTGCATCGGTAATTGTTGCCTCCCAGGCTCTTGGATATTCTAAAATTTCTATATATCCCTTTTCACAGGAAATCATGCCTCTCTTAGGTTGTTTAGAATGAAGTGAAAGCATAACTGATGCCATCTGACCTTCATTATTCATAAGTAATAATCCGGCCTGTTCATCCACGCCGGTTGGTGCCGTTTTTACCTGAGACAGAATTTTAGTTGGTTTAGAATCCATAAACCATCTGATAAATGAAAGAGCATAAACACCTATATCCAGCATAGCTCCACCGGCGAGATTTCTGTTAAAGAAACGATTGTTCATGTCGTATTCCTTAAAACTGCCAAAATTCATTGTGATAAGGTTTATCTTGCCTAAAGTTCCGGAATCTATGATTCTTTTAAGCTCTTTATATATTGGCATATGGAATATTGTCATTGCCTCTCCAACAACAACATTCTTTTCATCAGCCAACGTCAAAGCTTCATTTAATTCATCGCTGTTTAATGTAATGGATTTTTCTACCAGAATATGCTTTCCGTGGTTAATAGCCTTTTTCATAAATTCTATATGTGTATTGTGAGGAGTTGTAATATAAACCACATCCACCTCAGGATCATCAAATACGTCATTCATGTTGTCATATACTTTGGCTATATTATATTTTTTCGCAAATTGAACTGCCTTTTCATGTGTTCTGTTAGCAACTGAATAGATGCTTTTTCCGTTCTTTTGTAAAGCCTCAGCCATCTGATTTGCAATAACTCCAGTTCCAAGTACTGCCCATTTAATTTCTCTCATAAATCCAACCTCCTGTAAAATGATTAAATATAATTTTGCATCAATACACTTATACGAAAGCAAGTTGTGTTTCCAAAACCGGTGTGGATATGGCAGGAATCCCAATTTGATTTAATTTATAGGCTCCGTCCATTGCAACGGGAATGGTATTTCCCGCAGCTGCAAATAACACGCTTCTGGCATTATTGATTTTGTTTAATATTTCATCAAGATTATCCGTATCCATCATGGAAACTGTCTGGGTTAATTCCGCAACCTTATTGGCAAGAATACTTTTTAGAGACTGTTTTTTGTTGTCTATTGAAATATCATTACTGTATTCTTCATTATCCTCTCTATTTACCAGTTCCTTTGCAATGGATATTTTCAAATGATGAAATCCTTTTAACCCGATTTTTTTACAAAATCTTGATATGGAAGCTTCGCTAACCTGACATTTAACTGCCAGTTCTCCAACGGTTACATCCACTATATCTTTGGGATTCCTGATAATATAATCGCCTATTTTCTTTTCTGTTTCAAAAAAACTATCATATAGCGTACATATTTGATTTAAAACTGACTTTTCCATTTATGATTCCTTTTCGTTATTTTCGTATTAATATGAGGATTGCAGGAGCATATGGCACGTGGCAATCTGTATCTTGAGTGTTAAAAGAACTTTTGACATCAAAACATTAGTATAATTATAGCATAAGTTTTAATAAAATAAATCTATGTTGAGAATATTGGGCATTTCATCATTTTTTTATTGTAGTTACTGTTAGCTAAATTGATAAGGCTTTAATGACTGCTTTATCGGTGTCTGACGCTTCATTAGTGTCAAATGTATTGTTTCCAAGCATTAAAAAAGAAGAGAAAACCGGATTTTGGCTTTCCCTTCTGTTTAACTGTTTATAATTTTATTTTTTTATCTTAACCTGCTTTGGCTTTGACCATTTGCCCTGATAAGTTTTCTTTCCTTTGACAACAATGGCTTTTGCTCTTGCATACAATTTTTTAGCCTTTTTAAACTTGCTATTTGATACACTATATGTCAATTTCTTAGTTGTTTTTGTCACTATTGTCTTTTTAAACTTCTTATCTTTTGCAATCTGTACTTTGTACTTGGTTGCGCCTTTAACTCTCTTCAATGTAAGACTTATTTTCTTAGCATTTTTCTTTTTAATTGCTTTTTTAACAACTGTCTTTCCAACCTTTACAGATGATGTTTTTGTAGTCTGACTTGGTTGTTTTTTAGTTGTTGTTTGTGCATTTGTATTTGGCTCCTGTGGCTTTGTAGTTTCTACTGCTGGTGTTGTCTCTGTTTTCTCAGTTGTAGTTTCTATTTCAGGTGTTGTCTCAACTGATGGAGTTGTCTCAACTACTGGTGTTGTTTCATTTTCTGAAGTTGGTTTTGCAGTAGTTGTTGGTTCTGCAGTAGTTGTTGGATTTGTAGTTGGTTCCTCGTATTCTGAATATGCAGGATCTGCAAGTTCTGCAGGTGTTCTTCCTGAGAGTCCAGGGTCTGCCTTAATTGACACAGTTTTCTTTAATCCAAATGATTCTACATTGTTACTTGTATACTGTGATCTTACTTCTACTTCATATGTACCTGTCGCAAGTCTGTTTTCATAGTAACTTGCCACATCCCCATTGATTCCTACCTTAATACAAACACCATCTACAAAAAGATTCAATCTCTGACCTGTTAAATCTGCCACATTAGACCATGCAATAGTAAATCCATAGTCTATACCTTCTGTTAAAATTGAAAGTCCAAGTGGTAATGTTGGCTGATTTGGTTTGTCAAATGACTGTGCATTATCTATAAACTGACCTTTAACAGTAACCTTTGATGACCGACCAAATGATGTTGCCGCCAAAGCTGACTCTCTGCCTTCTGCATCCACTGCTGATAAATATGCCAGATATTCACCTGCCGATACACTTTCCAACCCCCTGCCGATACACTTTCCAATATAACATTTGAATTGGTAATTCCGTCTACATATACACGTCTGTAAGGTGTACCTGTCTTTGCATCAAATAAATATAAATTGTAACCTACAACTGATGAATCTGCTGATGGAATACTTGCTTCTGATGATGGTGCCCATGCAACACCTAATTTATTGTCTGCCTGCGCCGGATTGTCAGCAGGAACTTCCGGATTTCCTGTAATATAACTTAATCCCGCCGGTGTTTTTGGACCTATGCAATTAACAGGATATGTGTAATTAAGAGTTGCTCCTGTTACTGTAAAGCTAACTTCTTCTGATAATGATCCCTCACCCATGCTGTTTACATTTGCAGCCCGCGCTGTATATGAACCTGCTGAAAGTCCACCTACTACACCGCCTTTTGTAGCATTGCCAATCTTTGTAACTAACTTTCCATCCTTGTAAATATAAATGACTGTTGCTGTAACAGTTGGATCATATCCATCTACATTTGCTGTGTCATCGGCTCCTGCCCATGCAAACATAATTGCATTTTCAATTGTATCCGGACCACTTTTGCTAACAGCAACAAGTCCTAATACTTTCTTAGGTAATGATGCTGCACTTATATTGTTTGTTGGATAGTATGTAATCGAAGATACTATCATTGCAATGGCACAAATAATCGCACCAAATTTCTTCAACCTTTTCATTTCATAAACCTCTCTTTCATTTGATTAAATATTTATTTAAATTGTACATTTGTAAAGAGTTATTTGTTAGTATTATATTTTTATATATGGGATTAATTTTTTAGGAAAGTGTTTTAATTTTAAGATTTTCCATATATATATGTGCAAACACAAAAAACTCCTAAGAAGCAACGACCGAGGCGGAAGCCGAGAAATCGAACTTTCGA
>NZ_HF991868.1:12349-12453 GCF_000432355.1 Eubacterium sp. CAG:161 | reverse complement strand
CCGGTTGGGCATAATGTACATTGGATGCATTTTCAATTCCCAAAAGCATGTAGACAATGTTACCGCTTTTCTTTATGACACACATCTTCTCTAAATCCCTTACC
>NZ_HF991868.1:7500-12313 GCF_000432355.1 Eubacterium sp. CAG:161 | reverse complement strand
ATTAGTCTTCCATTTTCCCCTTCCATTAATAACAGTTCCTCTGCACTGATTTCCTTTAACATGTCATGTTTTATAATCTGCCTTCCCCCATATATGGCATAGTTAAACACATCTGCAAATCTCACGTTATCTGACATGTACTTTTTAGTTGCTATATCCTTTTTTCCCATATAACACCCCTCGTATAATATTTCGAGGTGTATACTATTAGTTTTTCTTAATTTCTTTATAGTATACACCCGATGTAAAAAAAATACAATAGTGAGCAATAAAATCCACTTTCGCCACTCGAATCATAATATTTATTTACATCTTACATTTACTATATTACATATATTTTGTTGTGTTGTCAAGTTGTTTCTGTTCACTTATATATTTTTTGTACATTTATTCAAAAAGCTGTCATTAATGCACAAAAAAACACTTTCTCAAAAATGATCTCTGCATAAACCTTCCATTCCAAATTATGTACATTTAATTTATCCGTAATATGTAAATATCACACCACTGGCACTGCCTTGTTCTGACCATGCTGTATTCCAGACTGTCATTTTCCACTTTGAATCCTTTTTCTTAAGCCCAACAAAATTTCCCATACTATGGTTTATATCAACATAATATACTTTTTATTGATTACTTCAATTTTATTCTTTATTCCAAGCAATCTTGTCATAAAATATTATACAGTAGCTTTTTTATCTTTTTTCAATCTAATATATATCATATACACAACCTGAACCGGCAAAATTAACATTATCATAATAAACCAGTCTTCTGACTGACCTGCGATTGACATATCTATTTTCCATAAATATGTAAAAAAGTAATAATAATCTACATTCGTTAAAAACTTCATCACACTGCACAAATCGTATCTGTGCCAACATACAATTCCTGCCGATACTTCCAGTATTCCAAATATTGCATACAAATACTTATTATATAAATATCTAATGGAATCTTTTCTATTAATCAAATATTCACCAATACAGATTATCAGAGAAATGACAATGGCAAACATAAGGCTTGCATTGTTAACTGAATAATGTAATTCATTACTAAAATAATTACAAATGACAATTATGGTCGTTTTTAGTACCAACGCAAATAATGCATAATTTATCTTATTCCCGCATGTGAATGTTATTAATAAAGCAACAATACTTCCTATACACATTCCTACTAACATTCCGGTAACTGAAAATAGCAATTCAAATCCTACGGCACTGCCAATTCCTATTCCTAAATAAATTGCAATAATAAAATTTATCAGACTATAACCTTTTTTTAATGGTGACAAAATCATAATTGTAACACCTAAAACTACTTCTAATATATTTATATTATAAAATACAGACTCATATTGAATAATTATATCTTCTAATTCCTTCACAGTATGCTCCTATCTAAATTAATTTCTATATTCATTCGTGACAAGCATAGTTACTTTTTTATATTTCAAATAGGCTTTTCACTCTTATTTATAACATTCGTATTTTTTCTCAATATATTAATAATTATTTTGATTATTAATACAATGAATAAAATAAGTATAGGTAGCCAAAATTCGTCATGACTATAATTTATATTCCACAATATAAACCATAAATCTTTTGTTGTATATGGAATTTCTAATGGATGTAATGTATTTGCAAAAACAGCTCCCACTATGAAAAATATTCCCAACCAAAAATGTTTATTTTTCTGCAAGTAGTTCCTTGCTTTTTCCTTGGTACTTATCACAATATAACTGATGACTGTTATATAGAGAGCCACCACAGCTTTAAAATACATGTTTCTGTTATCTGCATAAACATCCATAATATTAGTAGCAATGGAAGAAAAATCAAAGTTAAACGCATATACTATTACTTCCATTATTTCATACATGGCAATGAATATTACTATTAAATTAGTAAAATCCTCTGTTTTATTATAAATAGTTAACATTACACTAACAACCAGTCCTAACACAATACCTATTATCATACTTGATATTTTGAGATTTGATACATAAGTTGTAATCATACATACCAATACTCCATAATAAGATGTTACAATAAATTCTTTAAATCTCCCTGGTATTATTTTCTGACTGATAAGTAACAATATACCCAGCATTATTCTTAATAAGGTAACTACTATTTCTCCATGCATATCTTCATATAATTCAACCATAATTTTTATTTTCCTTTCATGCAACAGCTGCACCATCAATGTATACTTTGTGGTAGTCTATGACCTTCCATCCGTTACCTCTATCTGATTTCCTCTCGCATCCACATCTAGACGATATTTTATAAGAACCTTCCGGTGATTGCCCTCTTTTTACATACTTATAAATCTGTTTAAGCATCCTATTGACATTCACTTTTTACTCTAATTTTCTAAATTCATCTATTGTGATTTTTCCGTCATCGGAACATATTTCATACAATCTGAACCAATGGCACCACACATCAATGTCCGGGCCAAAATAAATACTTTCATACCGCTTTTGACTATTTGTAGCAATCATATCTCTTCCCATTTGTTCCACATAATAACCTTTTTTCTCACACATCTTTTTATAATAACCAGAATAACTTCTACCAATAAAAAAATCTGCATTATCACTTTCAGCTACTGTAAATCCAGCACTTACCCTCATCCAAACAGCAACTGTCTTTGGTAATTCATTTATTCCGTATCCATATTCACGTAGATAATTATAAATAATTGCAGAATTTACACATATATATCCTAATAATATTGTAAAAATGACAACGATTAGTTTAATAACTTTTTTCACAAATAAATCCTCTCCCTTTGTAAAATTTAATAACTAATCTCTCCTGTCTACCTGAATCTCTAGTCTCTTTTATGTCCTATTTTTTATTTGTTTCCGACAGCTTGATTTTTATTATATAATACACTCATCTGGAAATTATCATACTCGTCATATGTATATTTTTTGTATCCTCCATCCCTGTATTTTACTTTCGATATGCTATCACCTGTGTCATATTCACAGGATATAAGCATATTTATGTTCCGTTTCTTTTCTATTCTATTTTTCTATCTCTATCGGGTCCGAGATTAATATTACTAATAATGATGTACAGATAAGAACAATAATACTCCCATCGTGTCTATGAGTCAGATAGCATTTTTCTATATAAACCGACTCCATTGCTCATATAAATATAATAAATCTGTTTCTTTTTGAGTTCCATCAAGCAATTTTGCTGCTTGAACACCTACCATATGAATCGGCTCAAACTCCATAGGAAAAGGGGGCATAAATTCTTTATCTTTAAACCCCAACAACAATGGCTTATTTACAAAAAAATCTGTTTTAGGTTCTGTGTAAAAATCCCAATATATCTGAGGATGATACTCCACAAACATTTGACCTATATACATTCCTATATCTCTTAAGATATACTCTGTCTGTAGTGATAACTTTTTATAATCCAAATTTTCAAATTCGTATTGAAACTGTTTTTTTCTATTTTGAACCTTAAAGGGGTTTCTTTTTATTTTTGGGGAGTGTTTTTCCTCTATTTCTGCCACATTCAAAAACCATTTCCATATGTATGTAAGCCTGTCCGGTTCAAATTTCATTTCTTCTCTTTTTATTTTAAAATAATCCGCACACACATTTGATAAATAATTAATTCTCTCCGGAATCTTTGTTTGGTACCATTGAAAAAATTCATTTGCCTCATCCGCATTCAAATCCTTTATCTCTTTTGAAAGTGGTGGAATTAAAACTGAATAATTAAATTTCTTGTTCAAATATATATCCTCCAACTCAGTTTTTTGTTATTAAGTGAATTTGTAGGACAAGTACTGTTAACTATCAACTCATCTATTATTTTATTTGTATAATAATTAATTTGTTTTTCCACTTGTCACTCCTCCTACTTTTTTCATAATGTTTTATTTGACTTTATAAAACTGTTGCTTTATAACTCTCTTTACACTTGCCATTCTTCGTGTTTTTTGGATATTTTTATTCCATCGTATGAAATCTCCCTGTTAAAATTTACTCCATTACCTTAACATTGGATATCCGAAGAAATCCAGTAGGCATATTCCAACGCAACATACTTATTCCCCTTGGAATCCCTAAATACATGATTTTCCTCATCAATCAAATGTAGTTTATCCTTTTCCATAATGACTAAATATCCTAAAACATCGATATAGGCGTCTGTAACGCGATATTTTAAGTTCTCGTTATTAACATTGATTATGTATGCATCGTTCTGAACATATATTTCCCCATCCCGCATATAATATTGCGCGGAATCTTCATCACTTCTTATTCCCATTTTATCATAATGTCCCATAGCACAATAAATAAAAACCACCGCAAATATACTCAAAGAAATAAAGAATGTCTGAACTTTTACTTTCATTTTTCTTTTTTCATTCAAAAATATTTTTCATTTACATTTCCTCTCCAATAAGCATATTGGTATTCACAAAAAAATTTCTACAGAAGTATAAAAACAATATACTAATAATAAGAAACATTAACATTATAAATATATGTAATATTTTTTTGTCTGTACGGCTTTTAATATACGTATAAATCTTGTATGTAGAAAAAGCCAAAAATACTGTTCCTGTTATAATCATTCCTATTATTGATATTATATATAATTTATTACTAATAGAATTATAATTATATTTTATATAATCATACTTATTATTTTGTATTTTAGTCGCTAATTGAATTTTCAAGCCATCGGTAGCATATATATAAGAAAATACATTATATAGTATAATGATAATTCCCAAATATATTTTACTAATATTTTTT
>NZ_HF991868.1:0-7411 GCF_000432355.1 Eubacterium sp. CAG:161 | reverse complement strand
ATAAACAAAAACCTCTTATACAAACTACGGTCTTTTGTAGTATACAGGAGGTTTCTATTTTATACAAATTAAAATTTATAAGCAATAAATATATTAATTGACTTATTTAAATGGTATGGTAATTTTATTATCAAGACTTCTATCAGACCAAATGCCTGGTATTCCCGCAACAAATCCTCCTACAGAAAGAAATATTGATATATTGAGTACCAATATATTTAGTATAAAGTTTATACTTACTGATGATACTATTCCTACCTTTTTAAAGTGCAATAAGTGGTTTTTTAGTTTTTTCCTTTATATGTTCCTTCTGCAATCTGCTGTGCGATTTCATCCGTATAAGTCATATGTATTAAATACCGTAAGAAAAATTATCATATCATCTTTTAACATTTTTAAAACCAAATACTTGGTAAAGATTTATCATAATCTGTAATATATTCTTCCAATACCTTTGCCCGTTCTTTTGCATCTTTTTCTAATACAAAATTATTAATATATTCTACAAATGCATCTCCTCTAAAGCACGGACAATACTTTTTGTTATGTTTATATATCCAATAACTATGGTTAACTGATTTGTCATGTATCCATTCATCAAATTCTTCTTGTATTTTTATCAAATCATGTACTAATTCTTTAGGGATTTCTATAATATCTGCATCAAATGTCATCTCAACAACAATCTTTTCCAATCTGTTCTACCTCCATTTTTATCACACTCATACGCAACTTTGATTCCCACTGTTGCAACACTTCTTTGTCCACAGTCCCTTTTCATTATAACTGTATAAGACCGCACTGTCATCGAAAAAGATTATTTTTTTAAATCTTTTTAAACTCTTTTCCTCACCATTTGTCTCTACTCCAGACTTTCCACCGAGAGCATCTATTATAATCATTGAAAAAGATTTTAGTTCTCCATCATTGAAACTTTTAACCTGAGGATTTCTCTCTTCAAAATCCAATAGTATCAAAAAATGGATGCTGGTAAATCAAATTTTCTATCACTATAAGTTACCTTGCCATATTCATTTTCTATTAGCGACAACATTTTTTTCACTTCATCATAATCATCATCATATTGATATGTAAGAATAATGTACTGCGAATCATCCAATAAACTTTCGATATATTTATACTTATATTTGATTACTTTTGATTTATCAATCTTATTCTTCGGAAATAAAGTAATATCATAGTAGAAATTTCCTTTGAATTTACCAATTGAATCTATAGAAGTAGTCTCATATTTTTCTGTTCTAAGGAGTATGCATCCTAACACTAAAATGACTAACACTGTAACAAAAATAAAGAAAACCTTACTTATCCTTTTTATCATATTAAATAACTCCTAATATCCATATTAAATTATGTATTATCATCCTTGCCTTGAAAAAAATTGCTCAGTACTTTTCTCACATATTATTAAAATTTTTCGAAAATGATTTTTCTCTTGCATATATGTATTATTCCATTTTTCTAAAAAACTTACATATTCAAATAATTAAAGGGTAGTCATTTTTTTTGAGGGGATGTCTTTTTCAAGGTGCAGTTTAAGGGGTTGGCAACGCCAACCCCTCCCGAAGAATCCCCAAAAATTTGTTTTTTAAAAACTTAGTCTCATAAACGAAACCTTGCACTATACAATAAAAGAAAAACTATAAATAACTTATTGTTACGACATCAGCATTAATCCATTAATTATCATATAATCCGTCATTCAAACAAATTTCTGCATATTGGTTACTGTTATACATAATCACTTTACACATACCTTTCCTCTTCTTTAGTTCGTTGGTATTTCACCATTTTCAATCACTATTAAACAGCTCTTTTTCCAACGTGTCTTTTATAGCTTCGTTATCATATTTCTGAATTTTTATCATTACCTTAATCACACAAAGCAAAGCACATTTTATGGTAAAACCCGCACCGTTTACTTATCTGTAGGATAACCTTTCATCCACAAAACGTCTTCCTTTTTCTCCTGTTTTTCTAAAAATGCTTTAACTTCCTCTTTGCTGACATTCTTCTTATTGATGTGATATACCTGATTATCATCATCCAGTTCATCATCAGCACACATCTCATCATAATAGCATTCTCCATTGGCAAATCTTATTTTTCCTATATAAGTATTTGCTGCACTACTTGAACCTGCAAAACTTCCATCTGTTTTAATCGATTTCATTCCTCTATAGCGAAATGCATAACAATATACTTTATCCTTTTCACTGTGGAAAACTAATACTATTTCATGTTTTGTCTCTAAAACTACTTCCTTGTTACCATCAGAGTCCATATCCACCTGACACCAGTTGTCCACACTTAAATTGTAGCTACTATCATCTCCACTTCCACAATATTCGTATTTGCCGTCATTATTATCGACCATATAATTACCTGAACTGTAGTCCTTTAGGTAACGATAATCATTAAATTCTGTATTAAAATACTTCTTTTTATTTTCAAGAACCTTCAATATATTTTTATCCTCAATACTGAATTTTTCAGCAGTGGTTTCTGATGCCTCACCAGTCGAAACTGTTTCTACACCATTACCGTTTTCTGTTGTGACTTCATCAGAAATTCCACTTGTTTCTGACACTGTGTTTGTTTTAGTTCCGGCACAACCTACCATATTCAATGATAAAGCCAAACATAAAACAATTCCCATTTTTCTTACCTTTAAAATTTTTCTCTGATACATAGTTTTTTATCCTTTTCATCTTTCAATATTGTAATATAATTTATCACATCGTATTTCTTTAAATACTTTCATTTTGCATATTGCGAATACTTCCGAATATGATATGTTATTTTAACCTTCATGATGTTACTTTAATTTTTCTTTATGAATTTTACTTGAAGCAAATCCCTCTGTGCTCCATACCCATTTTCAAAGAAATTAATATTTCTTTCCTTTCCCCATTCTATGTTATTATAATAATTTGTCTCAACCAAATATGTATATAATTTAAATTTCGTTATGCCGTCAATATTTACTATACTGTAATAAAGTCCCTTTCCATTATCGTTTTCAATATCCTTTTGCTGATATACTAGCTGCAAATAGTCATCTTTAATTTTTTCATTATTACTGTCATAATCATCAACTATATATATTTTTTCATTTTCCACATAGAAATGAGCCATACTTCTATTTTTAACATTTCCATCATTGGAATTAATTATAATATTATATATTAAACCATCCTTATATTCTCTCTCTTTGTGTATTTGTGCTGTTCCGTCTGAATCAAATAAACTTTCTTCTCCATCCATCACATATCTCATTTTTATTAAATATGTATTTCCATCTATCCAAAAATCTTTTGCATCGCTTTCCTTCATAGGTTCGCATTTTGTCCCCATTTCATCCACGCTGCTTTCCATTTCCGTTGTAGCCACAACACTTTCCTGTTCTGTAGTATTAATCTCATTTTCCTTAACACTACTCTCCTCAACTACACTCTCTGTAGCCTTTCCATTATCTGTGCCACAACCTGCAAGACAAACTAATGCTACAATTAAAATTATTATTTTTTCACCTTTTTTCATTTAAGCTTCCTCCACTTTACTATTTATCTTGTGTAAAGATAACTTTTCATCCTATTTACCTAATACTTTCATAATAAAAAGTTCTTTTTCTACAATCAACTAATCATATTCTAAACTTTCTACTAATTTGTCATTTTCCCTATAATAAAGTTTTCCATCTTTTGCATAAAAATGTTTGTTTTCTTTAGAGCACTCCACATATAATACTGGGTGGTATAATGTTATATTCCCTTTATTATCTGCTTTTGGAAAATAATCACATAATTCTGCGTTTCCAACCTCCTTAAGATTTTTTCCAATTTTCAATTTAAACACTACATTTTTTATATCGTACCTGTATGTAATTTCAGATAGCAAACCCTCATTATACACATATATCTCTTCTCCATTATCAGTTATTGAATACTCCTTAGGAAATGTAATGCCAAAGCCAAATGGAACACCTCTACCATAAAATCCACCTAATTTTGTCACCTTATTTCCGTCCCATTCGTCCGGTATTACAATTTCTTTTCCTTTTTCGCTGCCATCCCACTCATAAGTCCCTGCAATTGCACAATTACCTATATCATTGCAGCACATTATTGGATTCCCTTCTTTTTCGCACAAATCAAAGTTCAGGCTTAAATCTATACGCAGTACGAAAAACCAATACAAAAATAATGCTAATATGATTAAAACAGCTCCAATTTTGATTATTTTTTTCTTTTTATTTTTCTTACTTTTGACCATTTTCCTTTTCCTCCGTCGTTTATTCCACGTATCCTTACATAACACGTCTTTCCCGGCGAAACTTTTATCACACTATAATTTTTCTTAACAACCTTTATCTTTGCCTTTTTAAATTTTCGATTGTATCCATACTGTATCTGATATTTTTTTGCATTTTTTACTTTCTTAAATGTTACACGAACTGATTTTTTGCTGATAACTTTAACCTTCTTAATCGAAACCCTTCCCGGCTTTTTAACCTCCTGCCTGCCCGGCTTTTCATTAAGCTTCTTTAATTTTTCTAAAAACTCCTCTTCACGTTTTTTGTTTTCATCTTTTATTAGAGCATAATCACTGTCTAACAGATTTTCAACTACAGGTAACATGCTTTTCTTCTCTGTAATTTTATCAACTACAAAATCACCATCACTATTTCTAACATACGATAATCTCTTATATGTTCCATCATCAAATCTATGACATGTATATGTATAATTTCTATGTTCATCCGTGACAAGTTCCGCCAAGTCAGAATCCAGTAACGCTACAACCTTTATAGACACTCCTTTTTTCACATATTTCTCAAATAATTCCTTTGATGGTATTTCAGACACATACCATCTATCCACATATGTCGTATCATCTGAGGTAAATATTAAATAATGACTTGAATCTGTCTTATAAATTCCGTAGTTTTTTCCCTTTTTGCCCTTTCTCCAATATGGTTTAACTCCCAGTCTGTTCTCGATATCCCTTTGAGTATATCTTGGTATACAACTTCCATACATAAACTCATCTATTGGCATACTATACAATTCACTTGTATTAATATTGGATACCTGTGTAACCTTCTGCTCATTATCATACAAGTCCTCTGCACTAACTCCTGTTAAAAACAGTGATGCAATTGCAACTAAAATAATTAAAATCTTTCTCTTCATAGTCGCTGTCTCCTTATTTAATTAAAATTAATTTTTTGGGAATAGCAATATCTTGAATGATATTTGTATGAAAAGTCTACCGTCCTAAAATACATTTTTCACACTACCATTGTCACCATACTCATATTGCCTCCATATCCACCGTATCACTATATATATTTATAAGATACTCCAATTTTCCATATTCTGCAACTAATTTATGTATCCTGTTTCCACTAAAAAGCATGGATATTATGGCAATGATTTCTATAACAGGCCGAAAAAAACTGCGCTACAACCCTGACAGGCCATTGCGCAGCAATTTGGTTCAATTCAATTTTGTTATTAAGTTGTTTCTAAAATCCGATGTACAACAACCAACTTTTTCATAAATATATTTGTATATTAAAACTTTCAGTCTTTAACTTATTCTACAGTTTAATTTTTTTTGTTATTTCTTCATCATCTTCAGAAAAATATGTAACTTTAACAGTGTTATCATCTAAAAATTCAGCTGATTTTATTGCACTATTAGGTTCTGCCGTGTCACGCATATCCAATTTGACTTCCTTATAATAATTTGATTTATCAAACATATCCTGAATTATCATCTTTTTGTTTTCAAATCTAATTAATTTATTATTATACTCATCCCATGGAGTATAGTAAATTTCAGAAATCTTACTGTTTATAGTGTCAAAATATCTAACCTGATAAACAGAAGAGCCTGCCGAAACTCCAACCCTTACAACCTCATTGTCTAATTGTTCTACATTCGGTTCTCTGTATAACCCGGTTTCTTCATATACATTTTTTCCTTCAGAATTAAGCAATGTGTATTTATAAAGAACCTCCTCATTTTCTTTATACGTTTCCACTTCTACAAATTTATCTTCACTACCTTTTTCATAAGTTGTATCATTTTCAACTTGTTTGCCACTACTGATATTTTTTGCTCCATAAGCAGCTATAATTACAACAACGATACATATAAAACATATTAATGCCTTTTTCACATTCTTACCTCCAATCCTAACTATTTATATTTATAAAACCTAAAATTATTAGAAGCGATCCCTTTAATTTTAATTTCTTTTAACTTACTAAAATCCCATGATGGCTCACTTCCCCTTGGATTCATCGATTTAGGACTATAATACAATAATGCCCCTTTAGTTATATCCTTCTTCTTACCCTTATAAATAGGAATAACTGCTTTTATTAATCTCTCATACCTTTTATTTTTAGGTTTCCTCTTTTTCAAATAATTCTTTGCTTTTAAATACTGCCTGTCTTTATAGAAATAACTTGAAAACTGATATGGCTGTTTAATAACTTTGGTAACTGTATTATAATTTTTAAAATCGTGCGTTTTATCTCTAACTCTATTCATAATAATATGAGCTATAGCCTTCCATGATTTTTTGCCTTCTCCTATTGCCTCTCCTGCAATTACAGCAACAAATAATTTTTGCACTTTTGTTAATTTATTTTTTTTCTTATTATTCTTATTGTTACTATTACTATCCTTTTCAATTTTTTTAATTGACTCCCATGCTTCTGCCGGCAAGTATTGCCCACTTTGTATCAAACTGGCTGTATGTCCACTCGGATCCACATAGTTAATTGGATTATTTGCACAATAAGCATATAAATTCCAACACTCTGCATTTTTTTCTGTTCCACGATATGTGTCCTGACTTAAGAATACTCCTTCATCCGGATTATAATAACGTGCATTTAAATAATACAGCCCTGTGAGTTCATCATAAATACCGCCTGTATAGCAAATTTCATTTTCAAAATCTGTTGCTATACGTTGTGCTGTCTCGCCAAAATCCGTGTAATCATATGACTGGACACACGCACCTGTATTATCAGTTATGTTTGTAATACTTCCCTGAACATCCTTAGCATAAAAATATTCATTCTGGTTACCACCACTATACCTAATGCCTACAATGATATTATCCTGGTTTCCTATTACATTCTGACTTGTTTTCTTTCCACTATCATCTGTTGTATATAATAACAAACTTCCCTCATAGAAATAGCACGTAGTGTTAGACTTCTTATTATCACCATCAATCACAATATCAGTCTTTGATATGCGTTGCCCGTTACCGTTATATATGTTGTGCTGTTCACCAGTCTTTTTCCCATCTGTAGTAACTTCTACATCCGTTAGCTGATTTTCAACATCATATGTATACTTT
>NZ_HF991867.1:0-674 GCF_000432355.1 Eubacterium sp. CAG:161 | reverse complement strand
TCCAACACAGGCACCAACAGAAGAGTCAACAGCAGCTCCTGGTTCAGAGATTAAATTAGACAAGGAATTTAATGAAGAAGGAACATTTGATTTAGGTGGTTATAAAATCTATTTGGGAACCAGCTGGAATGCTTCAACTGCTAAGGCAGGAATCGATGAAAAAGATGCAAAGCATGTTATAGTTCAGCAGACAAACAGCAACTGGAATGATGCATGGGGATTACAGGTTATTAAGAAATTTTATAATTTAACACCTAATGCTACATACACAGTTGAATGGAACATAGTTGCAGCATCTAATGATGGAAACGTAATGGTAACAAACAACAAAGCTAAAATTCAATTAAATGGAGGAGCACAGACATTAACAGGAACATTTACAGCTGACGGAGAAGGAAAAGGCGAATTTGTAGTAGGAATGGGTTGGGTAGGTCTGACCAATCCTATAGAATTTTTCGCCCCTGTTGTAAAGGATGCAGAAGGAAATGTTTTAGATGACAGCAAGGTTGATACACCTGATGAAAAGCCGACAGAAGCTCCTACAGAGGCACCGACAGAAGCTCCGACAGAAGCTCCAACAGAAGCACCAACGGAAGCTCCTACAGCAACACCAACAGAGAAGCCTACAGAGGCACCGACAGAGGCTCCTACAGCAGCTCCAACAGAAAAGCCAA
>NZ_HF991866.1:0-7324 GCF_000432355.1 Eubacterium sp. CAG:161 | reverse complement strand
GAGGTGCTCCACCACTGAGCCACTCGCGCATTGTTTCGTGTGTGTCACACGCAAGACATATAATACTATATGGCAATGGCTTTGTCAACAATAAAATTAAAAAAAGTTAAAATTTTCGTAATAAAGATATGAAAATGTTTATTTGCAAAGACAATAGGTTTGTGATTAAATATATAATAAACATAAATATAAAAGCGAGGTTGTTATGTCATTGGATTGGAATGTTTTAAACTGGATACAGGAAAACTTGCAATGTGATTTTTTAGATGTATTTATGAGTAAATTCACATTGTTAGGAGAAATGGGAATAATTTGGATTGCCATAGCCATAGGACTGCTTATTAGCAAAAAACATAAAAAAGCAGGATTGCTGGTACTTATTGGATTATTGTTAGGAGTTATAATAGGAAATGGAATATTAAAAAATCTGGTTATGAGATCAAGACCGTGCTGGATAAATACAGATTTTAATCTACTTATTGCAAATCCAAAGGATTATTCATTTCCGTCGGGACATGCATTGTCCTCAACTATTGCAGCAACAGTTATTACATTATATAGGAAAAAATGGGGAATAATAGTTATTCCAATAACCGCTCTTATGGCTTTCTCAAGATTATACCTGTATGTACACTTCCCTACAGACATTTTAGGAGGAATTGTTATGGGAATTATCATTGGATATGTTACATATTTTTGTGGAAATAAAATTATTGACAGTGTAGGCAAAAAGAAGAATGCCTTATAGGTTAGGGAAAAACACCAATTGATTTTCTTTAATCCCTATTATATACTAGGAATTAAAGAAGGAGGCAGTTAAAATGATGATTTCAACAAAAGGGCGTTATGCTCTAAGGGTTATGATAGATTTGGCACAAAATTCCAAGGAAGGATTTGTTTCCCTAAAGGACGTGGCAAAGAGACAGCAGATATCCATGAAATACCTTGAAATGATTGTGTCTATACTTAATAGAGGAAAAATGGTCAAAAGCCAAAGAGGAAAGGCAGGAGGCTACAGATTAATTAAAGATCCTTCAGAATACAGTGTAGGTTCCATTATAAAACTGGCGGAGGGTACCTTAGCACCGGTTTCCTGTTTAGAAGAAGGGGGAAGCTGTGACAGAATGGAGAAGTGTGTAACATATCCATTGTGGAAACAGTTAGATGAGGTAATAGATGATTACCTTGAAAATGTTACTTTGAAGGACTTGATGGATGGAAATGTAAAAAAATAAAAACATAAAAATAAAATAATTTAAGGCTTAAGTATTCTTGTGTTAATTAAGTGTTACGTAATCCTTATTGACAAATTACAAAAATTACGGCATAATTAACAACTGTGAAAACATTGTAATAATTTCGTAACAAACGGAGGTTAGGGTGAAGAGTAAAATATACGGGTTGCTTTTAGCGTCCCTTATGATAGTTACTTTATGTCCTTTAAGTGTGTCGGCGAAAAGTGTTAATAATGAAGCAAAAACAGTTACGGCTTCTCAAACAAATGATGTGATTACAGTTTCAAAGAATGTTAAGGTAAACAGCACTTTTTCAAGCCCGAAGGCTTTAGGCATAAAGAAGGCAAAATTAAAGCGTTTATACAATATAGTTTCAGATAATACAAAGGTTGCCACAGTTACGGCAGCAGGAACGGTTAAAGGTATTAAGAAAGGTGCCACAACCATTACGTTAACATCAAAGGCAGATGGTTCTGTATATGCTAAGATTAATGTAAATGTTAAGAACCGTTACAATAAGCAGAAGTTAAGACTTATGTCAGCTATTATTTATGCAGAAGCCGGTTCAGAGTGTTATGCAGGAAAGAAAGCAGTTGGTATTGTTATTATGAACCGTGTGCGTTCTAAGGATTTTCCGGGAACGTTAAAGAAGGTTATTTATCAGCCGGGACAGTTCGGACCTGTAAGAAACGGTTCATTAAAGAAAGCTTTAAAGTTATACGATGAAGGCAGACTTAATAAGAAATGCATTAAAGCTGCGAAAGCTACTCTTAATGGAGACAGGGTAGTGACTTACAAAAATGTAAAGACAGACATGAGTAGTTATTTATTCTTTAGTGGGTATGTAAGTGGTATGAGATTACAGATTCAGGGACATCAGTTTAAATAGTTTTTCTATAGATTTCACTTTAAGGAGATGTACCGCATTGGTTAAGGAGATTAATTAATGCGATACATCTTTTTGATATTGCTAAGAATGTATTGAATTAACTGTCAAATTAGTGCAAATAATACCTTTATAACAATTATGAATAAAGGGCTTTACAAATAAAACTATATGAAGTATAATTCCTATGAAAAAGATAGGAATAAGGAGGAGACATTATGTATATATACGCTGACAATGCGGCAACAACAAAGACAAGTCAGGCAGCTATTGATGCCATGGTTGACATTATGAACAATGTGTATGGTAACCCATCAAGCCTTCATACTGTAGGACAGAAGGCTAAAGAGGCATTAGAAAAGGCAAGAGTTGAAGCGGCACAGTGCTTAGGAGCTGATTTTAAGGAAATATATTTTACATCAGGCGGAAGCGAAGCTGATAACCAGGCAATTATTTCAGCAGCAAAGTTTGGTGCAAGAAAGAATAAAAAGCATATTATTTCCACTAAGATTGAACATCACGCAGTGCTTCACACATTAAATAAATTAGAAAAAGAAGGCTTTGAGGTTACACTTTTAGATATAGATGAAAGTGGAATTGTAAAACCTGAGGATGTGGAGAAGGCAATAAGAGAAGATACAGCTCTTGTTACCATAATGTATGCCAATAATGAAATTGGAACTATCCAGCCTATAGCAGAAATCGGAAAAATCTGTAAGGAGAAAGGGGTAATTTTCCACACAGATGCTGTTCAGGCAGCAGGACATCTTCATATTGATGTAAATAAAGAAAATATTGATATGTTATCATTATCAGGTCATAAATTCCACGGACCGAAAGGTGTTGGAGTATTGTTTGCAAGAAAGAATATTCCTCTTGTAAATATAATAGAAGGTGGAGCTCAGGAAAGAGGAAGAAGAGCAGGAACTGAAAATCTTCCGGCTATTGTAGGTATGGCAAAAGCATTAATGGATGCAACAAAAGCCATTGATGAAACAGCAGAAATTGAAATTAAATTAAGAAATCACCTTATTGAAGGTTTGGAAAAAATCAGTCATTCTATTTTAAATGGTGACAGAGAAAAGAGACTTCCGGGAAATGTAAATTTCTGCTTTGAAGGAATTGAAGGAGAGTCATTATTGTTATTATTAGATGCTAAGGGAATTGCCGCATCTTCAGGTTCAGCGTGTACATCAGGGTCCCTTGACCCAAGCCATGTACTTTTAGCTATTGGAAGACCTCACGAGATAGCTCATGGTTCTTTGAGACTTACTATCTGCCGTGATAATACAATGGAAGAAATTGATTACATGATAAAAGAAATAGCTAACGTTGTTGAATATTTAAGAGGAATTTCACCGGTTTGGGATGAACTGGAAAAAGGTGAAATTAAGCACATTATTTAATTTTTGGAGGTGTCAATATGTTATATAGTGAAAAGGTTATGGATCATTTCATGAATCCTAGAAATGTTGGAAAAATAGAAGATGCTGATGGCGTAGGTGAAGTGGGAAACGCAAAATGTGGTGATATAATGAAAATATATATTAAGGTTAATGATGGAATCATTACAGATGTTAAGTTTAATACATTTGGATGTGGCTCAGCAATTGCCAGCAGTTCCATGGCAACAGAAATGATAAAGGGAAAACCTGTATCAGAGGCATTGGAGCTTACCAACAAAGCAGTTGCAGAAGCACTTGACGGATTGCCTGCTCATAAGTTACACTGTTCAGTGTTAGCAGAAGAAGCAATTAAGGCTGCTATTGAAGATTACGAGAAAAAGAAAGAAGCTAAAAGCGAATAAAGACAAATCTTTTGCCATGGATTTTTTCTTTTAGCTTACAGGAAAGAGTGAATTTATGATAAAAGATTTACAGGAAGAAATTTTAAAGTTAAAAAAGGAAAAGGATATTTGCATTTTAGCCCATTGTTATCAGAATCCTGAGATTTTAGAGGTGGCAGATTTTACCGGAGACAGCTTCGGGCTTTCAGTAGAGGCTGCAAAGACCAGTGCTAAGACAGTAATTATGTGCGGCGTCAGATTTATGGCTGAAACAGTGAAGATTCTTTCACCGGATAAAAAGGTAATACTGTCAAATGCAGACGCAGGCTGTCCCATGGCAGAAATGATGGACAAGGATTTAATTGAACAGGTTAAGAAATCCTATCCGGATTATACTGTGGTGGCATATATTAACACAACAAGTTCCCTTAAGACTATTTGTGATGTTTGCGTTACATCTTCATCAGCAGTGACTATTTGCAAAAAAATAGAAAATGATAAAATCTTATTTATACCTGACTGCAATTTAGGTGCGTGGGTAGCACAGCAGCTACCAGAGAAAACCTTTAAGCTGTTAAACGGAGGCTGCCCGACTCATGCAAGAATGGGTTCAGAGGATGTTAAACGTGCAAAGGAAAAATGGCCGGATGCTTTAGTATTAGTTCATCCTGAATGTAAGCCGGAAGTGGTAGAATTGTCAGATTACGCAGGTTCAACTACAGGAATTATGAGCTATGCCAAAAACAGCCAGGCAAAGGAATTTATTATTGGAACTGAAAACAGTATTGTAACCCATTTACAGATGGAATGTCCTGATAAGATTTTCCATCCGTTGTCAAAAGACTGCATTTGTCATAACATGAAGGCAACAACCCTTACAGACGTGCTTAACTGTTGCAAGGGAATTGGTGGCGAGGAAATTAATCTTGATGAAGATACAAGATTAAAGGCAAAGGCATGTATTGACAAAATGATAGAACTTGGTTAATTATCTTTTATTAGTGGATGGAGATGACGATAATGAAGAAGGCTTTAGTTGCAATGAGTGGCGGCGTAGACAGCAGTGTTGCTGCGGTTTTTATGAAGGAAAACGGATATGACACAATAGGTGTTACCATGAAGCTTTATGACAATGAAGATATTAATATGTCAAGAGAGAAAACCTGTTGTTCATTAAGTGATATTGAAGATGCAAGAAGTGTTGCATTTAACGTTGGAATACCATACTACGTTTTTAACTTTAAGGCAGAATTTAAAGAAATGGTTATTGACAAATTTGTCAATTGCTATAAATGTGGAATGACACCTAATCCATGTATTGACTGTAACAGGTATTTAAAATTTACAGAGTTGTACAGACGTGCAGAGGCATTAGGATGTGATGTTATAGTTACGGGACATTATGCCCGGGTTAAGTTTGATGAAAACACCGGAAAGTACCAGCTTCTTAAGGGAATTGATGATACAAAGGATCAAAGCTATGTATTGTACCATATGACTCAGGAACAGCTGGCACATACTATTTTTCCTCTTGGAGAATATACAAAGGATGAAATAAGGGAGATTGCGGAAAAACATCATCTGGTAAATGCTGCAAAGCATGACAGCCAGGATATATGTTTTATTCCTGATGGAAATCATAAGAAGTTTATAGAGCAGTATTCCCATAAGAAAATAGGTCCCGGTAATTTTTTGGATGTTAACGGGAAAGTCATAGGAAAACACAACGGATATTACAGATATACAGTAGGTCAGAGAAAAGGCATTAATGTAAAACGGGAAGGAAAGCATTATGTTTTGGAAATCAGACCGGAAACGAATGAAGTTGTTGTTGGAAGAAACAAGGATTTATATACCAATGAACTTATAGCTACAGATTTTAACTGGATTTCCGGGGAAAGTCCTAAGGAGCCGGTAAAGGTAAGCGGAAGAACAAGATACCATCAGCCTCTTACAAAGGGTACGGCATCGGTACTTGAAAATGGAGATGTTAAGGTTGTATTTGATGAAGCAATCAGGGCTATAACCAAGGGACAGTCCGTTGTTTTGTACGATGGAGATGCAGTTCTTGGTGGTGGAACCATTATAAAAACAGATGTAAATGAAAATTAAAATAAAGCTTCTTTTTGCCGTAAAACAGGCGAAAGAAGCTTTATTTTTACACTAAAACATACTAAACATATATGAAATATAAATTTTTTTAAAAAATATAAAAATCCTATTGACAATGTAGGAATTAAATGATAATATCTTTATATCCTACAAAACAGATAGGGAATAAATGAAAAGGAGATTTGAATAATGAATAAGACAAAGACAGCTTATAATTACAACATGCGAAAGACATACTGTTGTTCCATGATGGTTAGTAAAGAAGAAGTGATTGGTAAAAATCGAATGTGTAAATAGTCTTATTAAATTATTGGAGGATATAAAAATGGCAAAAATAAATAAAAGTGCAGCAGAATTAGTTGGAAATACACCATTATTAGAGGTGACAAAATATCAGGAAAGTGTTGGAGCAACGGATGCTACTATTTTAGCAAAGCTTGAATATTTCAATCCGGCAGGAAGCGTTAAAGACAGAATTGCTCTTCAGATGATTTTAGATTTAGAGGAAAGTGGAGAGATTAAGCCGGGAGCAACACTTATTGAACCAACATCAGGAAATACAGGAATCGGAATTGCAGCTATAGCAGCAGCAAAGGGATATAAAGTAGTAATTACTATTCCGGAGACAATGAGTGTTGAGAGAAGAAACATTATCAAGGCTTATGGAGCAGAAATTGTACTTACAGACGGAACTAAGGGAATGAAGGGAGCCATTGCAAAGGCGGAAGAAATTCATGAAAACACACCTGGTTCAGTAATTGTAGGACAGTTTGTAAATCCGTCAAATCCAAAGGCACACAGACTTACAACAGGTCCTGAAATCTGGGAAGATACAGATGGGAAGGTTGATATTTTTGTAGCCGGTGTTGGTACAGGCGGAACAATTACAGGTGTTGGTGAATACTTAAAGTCAAAGAATCCTGACGTAAAGGTTGTAGCTGTTGAACCACAAACAAGCCCTGTATTATCAGAAGGAAAAGCAGGAGCTCACAAGATTCAGGGTATTGGCGCCGGATTTGTACCGGAAGTTTTAAATACAAAGATATATGATGAAGTATTTCCTGTATCAAACGAAGACGCATTTGCAGAAGGGAAGAACATTGCAAAAACAGAAGGCGTATTAGTAGGAATTTCATCAGGAGCAGCATTATACGCAGCAAAAGAATTAGCAAAGAGACCTGAAAACAAAGGAAAAGTAATCGTAGCATTATTACCTGACTCAGGAGACAGATACTACAGCACAGCACTCTTTGCGTAAGCAAAGACGTGCATCACCAAAAATCATTAAGCGTCAAAAGCTTGCTT
>NZ_HF991865.1:89305-90907 GCF_000432355.1 Eubacterium sp. CAG:161 | reverse complement strand
GAACTTTTAAAGATGAAATTGCATCATTCTTAATTCCGGCTGATACTATGTCATTATAATTATGTGAGCCTTCACCTAATGATACAGACCAGCCTCCATAATTTGAATGTTCATAAAATGTTGTAACACCTGATGTGCTACTGCCTGATGAATTATTGTCTGATGAACTGCTTCCACCTGTAGATGAAACCTTACCCGGTAAATATTCCTTCACAACATTATATATCATATTGTTTTTCCATGCTGATGAAGTTCCTACAGCTGACCATTTATTTTTAATGGTATCTGCTGAATCATTATATATATCAACTGATTGCGGACTATGATTATAAATACCCCACGAACTGTTTCCGGTAACCTTGTAAGACCATGTTGTCCAATGCCATCCCTGGCTGTTAAATATAGACATAGCAGTCTTCCAACCCTGTTCCTGTTCAAAACACGTAAATTCTCCTACAAAAGTTGGTACACCATAATTGTGACTTGAAATATCAGAAACTTTTCCTGAAAAATACGATTGCTGGGCGGAACTGCTGTTTTGTGCATTCCATGGATAATAATGGTACTCATATGCAACATTTGTCCATCCGTACTGTGATGGTCTCGGAAGATTATTTGCATCCCAACATGATTCCATTATAATAATATGATCTGAATCTTTTGAACGTATTGCATTATATATCTCATTGTAAAAGTCCCACTGAAGACTGTATGTTGCAGCCGCTTTGATTCCCGGTTCATTTAAAATATCATAAGCTGCTACAGCAGGATTTCCCTTAAAATGTTCAGCTATGCTTTTCCACAAATTCAATGTTTTATTTTTATTGCTTTGATTGTAATATAACTGCGTACCATCATTTACCTCACCGGAATGATCCATACCATTTTGCGAACCAAATGCTCCGTGCATATCCAGTATTACATACATTCCTCTTGAACTACAGTTACTTACAAACCAATCCAATCTATCAAAGGCATTAGACTTTAAATTACCATTATCATCACATAAATTCATATATGTAAAAGGTAGTCTGATAACACTCATACCCATTTCAGCACAATTATCAAAATCCTGTGTTGTCCAGTAATTGTCTTCATATGTTGCTACCAGTTCATCTCTCTTTGAAGAACCAAATCTGTTAGCTAAAGTGTCCATCATTGTTCTTTGATCTGATGCATTAGTGGGATTCATCCAGTTTTCCTGAACAAGCCATCCACCTGCGTTGGTTCCACGCAAATATACAACATCGCCACTTCCCTTTGATTTCCTTATTTGCGTTCCGTTTACCTTTAAAAAATCATTTGATCCAAGGGCTGATGCTGCCTTTACCTGTGTAATGGTTGCAAAATTTCCTGTAGCTATCAGTCCTAGTGTCATTGTCAAAGCAAGAGCTGCACTGACAAATTTTCTTCCCATTCTTTTTAAACGTCTCATAAATTACTCCTTGTAAAATCTGTTACATTAATTTTACAACTAAGGATTATCCCTAACAACGGTTCATATTTTAGATGAAACGATTTTATTTTATGAGTACACTAAAAAATACATACCTAAATTTTAGATTACATCGAATTAATTTTATTGAAGTCAATACTTTATAA
>NZ_HF991865.1:83854-89283 GCF_000432355.1 Eubacterium sp. CAG:161 | reverse complement strand
CAATACTTTATAAAATAAAATTCTGTAGACTTCTCGTAGACTTTTACGCGGTATTGACTTGTAGGCACAAAAAAGAGACTCCTGTCAAAATCTACAAGAGTCTCTAAATTCCTTATAAAATCAAAGTTTTAATTAAAATTTGCCTTCATCAGCAGCCTGCTGTACGGAAACAGCAACAGCAACTGTAGCACCAACCATTGGGTTGTTACCCATTCCGATAAGTCCCATCTATTACCCATTCCGATTAATCCCATCATTTCAACGTGAGCTGGAACTGATGAAGAACCTGCGAACTGAGCATCTGAATGCATACGTCCTAATGTATCTGTCATACCATATGAAGCAGGACCTGCAGCCATGTTATCCGGATGAAGTGTACGTCCTGTACCACCACCTGATGCTACTGAGAAGTACTTCTTACCCTGTTCGATACATTCTTTCTTGTATGTACCTGCTACAGGATGCTGGAATCTTGTTGGGTTAGTTGAGTTACCTGTAATAGAAACACCAACATTTTCATGATGCATAATTGCAACACCTTCCTGAACATCATCAGCACCATAACATTTAACTGTTGCACGAAGACCTGTTGAATATGGCTTTTCGTATACAATGTTTAATTTTGCTTCTTTATAATCATACTTTGTTTCAACATATGTGAAACCGTTAATTCTTGAAATAATCTGTGCAGCATCTTTTCCAAGACCATTTAAGATAACTCTTAAAGGTTTCTGACGTACTTTGTTAGCCTTTTCAGCGATACCAATAGCACCTTCAGCTGCAGCGAATGATTCGTGTCCTGCAAGGAATGCGAAACATTCTGTTTCTTCTTCAAGTAACATCTTTCCTAAGTTACCATGTCCTAAACCAACTTTTCTATGGTCAGCAACAGAACCCGGAATACAGAAAGCCTGAAGACCTTCACCGATTGCAGCAGCAGCGTCAGCAGCTCTTCTACAACCTTTCTTAATAGCAATAGCTGCACCTACTGTGTAAGCCCAGCATGCATTTTCAAAACAAATTGGCTGAATTTTCTTAACCTGATCATAAACATCTAATCCAGCGTCCTTTGTAATCTTTTCAGCTTCTTCAATAGAAGCAATACCATAACTATTTAAAACAGAATTAATCTTGTCAATTCTTCTTTCATATGATTCAAATAATGCCATTGTTGTTACCTCCTATTCCTTTCTTGGGTCGATAATCTTAACAGCGTCATCAACACGACCGTACTGACCTTTTGATTTTTCCCAAGCTGTTGTAGGATCATCACCTTTTTTGATAAAGTCTGTCATCTTTCCTAAGTTAACAAACTGGTAACCAATAACTTCATTATCAGCATCAAGAGCGATACCTGTTACATAGCCTTCAGCCATTTCAAGATATCTAACACCTTTTGCCTTTGTAGCATACATAGTACCTACCTGTGAACGAAGACCTTTTCCTAAATCTTCAAGTCCGGCACCTACTACAAGACCGTCATCTGAGAAAGCACTCTGTGTTCTACCATATACAATCTGTAAGAATAATTCTCTCATAGCTGTGTTGATAGCATCACAAACTAAGTCAGTATTTAAAGCTTCAAGAATTGTTTTTCCCTGAAGAACTTCAGCTGCCATAGCTGCTGAATGTGTCATACCTGAACATCCGATTGTTTCGATTAATGCTTCTTCAATGATACCTTCTTTAACATTTAATGTAAGCTTACAAGCACCCTGTTGTGGAGCACACCAGCCAACACCATGTGTAAAACCTGAAATATCTTTGATTTCTTTTGAGTAAACCCATTTTCCTTCTTCAGGAATTGGAGCCGGCTCATGTTTTGCGCCCTTAGCTACAGGACACATCATTTCAACTTCTTTTGAATAAATCATTTGAATAAATACTCCTTTCGAAATATGTGATAAAATCGTGGGTCAAAGCTGTCTAATGCCCACACCACTACATATTTTCTCATAAAATGACAAAATAGTCTATACTTTTAATGATTTTTTATCAAAATAATTTCCTATTATTTCTGAGTTTCTCTTGTTTCTTCCAATTTGTATCCCCACAAAGCCTTAATTTGAGTTGCCAATCTGTCATATGTCCACTGTTTTTTGCTTCTTGTAATACAATTTGGATCATTTATCTTGAAACCATTATCGTCATAGCCATATATCACAATAAAATGACCACTTAATGTAAAATCACCGGGACCCATTGCACATATAATCAGTCCACCGTTATCTAATTCACTTTCAATACGTTCCTTAGATAATCCCACCTCATGTATGTTTATTCCATATTCTGCCGGAAAAGTTGTCATTAGTTTCCAAGCTGTCCCGATTCCCTCTACATAATATCCGTTTTCTTCACTATATTTCGCCGCTGTAACCGGTGTTACCTTATCATTTCTTGTTAAACTATACACCACCATTGAAACACAGGTTGGTCCACAGCCTGCCAATCCTATATTAGAATCACCGTAGGTCTTATATCCCCACCTTTTATCCCATTGGATAAGTAGTGGAACTTCAGCAGCCCTTTCATTTTTTGACAACTTGGGCTTGCCCTCTGATTCGTAATCAAAATAGTTCGCTATAAATTCCGCCATTTCAGGATTATTTGCCACTTTTTCCAGCAAATCAGTATCATAATTGTCACGATTTTCATATAAATACTTAATATTCTCGTCACTGTCTGAATATTGTTTTAAAAATTTTAATATTTGTGTTCTTGTATATTCCTTTGGAGCACTAATCTTATATTTCTTTTTTGTTTTACTTTTCTTTTCTGCTGTAGTCTCCTCTTTCTTTTCAGTTTCAACCTGTTTAGTAGCGTTTTCTTTAGACTTATGACTTTCATTCTGTTTTGCAATATTTTGAACAATTCCCACTAACAATACAATGCTGATTATTATTCCGCTTATTGTTATGGCAATTTGAATTTTTCTAAGTTTTTTCTGCTCTCTTCTGTAATCTGACTGTTTCATTGTAAATCTCCTGTAAGTTTGATAAAACAGTTATAGTAATTCTGTGTATATTTTTTGTATCAACTATTGCATTTTTTAATCTTAAACATAAAAAGAGTTATTGCTTTAAAAATCAAATTTAATAAATAAAGCAATAACTCATAATTATTACATATTATTTTGCTGCAATATATCCCTTTGCAACTAAAAGTTCTGCTGATAATACAGCTCCTCCTGCGGCACCTCTAAGAGTATTATGTGATAATCCCACAAACTTGTAATCGTATACACTGTCTTCTCTTAAACGTCCTGCTGAAATTCCCATTCCATGCTCAAAATTAACGTCTAAAGCTACCTGCGGTCTGTTATCATCCTCTAAGTACTGAATAAACTGCTTTGGTGCACTAGGAAGTTCTAACTTCTGCGGCTCTCCACTAAAGTTTACCATAGCCTCAATTAATTCTTCCTTTGAAGGCTTTTTAGCAAACTTAACAAATACAGCTGCCGTATGTCCGTCTAAAACAGGTACTCTGATACACTGTGTTGTAATAACCGGTGATGTAGCCTTAACAATCTCTCCATCAACAATCTTACCCCAAAGTCTAAGTGGCTCCTGCTCTGATTTTTCTTCTTCACCACCAATGTATGGAATAATGTTTCCCACCATTTCAGGCCAGTCCTTAAATGTTTTGCCGGCACCTGAAATAGCCTGATATGTTGTTGCTACAACTTCTGTAGGCTCAAATTTCTTCCATGCTGTAAGAACAGGTGCATAACTTTGTATTGAACAGTTAGGTTTAACTGCAACAAATCCTTTTGTTGTGCCAAGTCTCTTCTTCTGGAATTCTATTACTTCATAATGTTCAGGATTAATTTCAGGAACTACCATCGGTACATCCGGTGTCCATCTGTGAGCACTGTTGTTTGATACAACAGGTGTTTCTGTTTTTGCATAATCCTCTTCAATTTTCTTGATTTCTTCCTTTGTCATGTCAACAGCACTGAAAACGAAGTCAACTGTTGAAGCAACTGCCTCTACTTCATTAACATTGTGTACAATCATCTTTTTTACACTTTCAGGCATTGGAACTGACATTTTCCATCTGTCCCCAACAGCTTCTTCATATGTCTTTCCTGCTGAACGTGGGCTTGCAGCCAATGTTGTAACTTCAAACCATGGATGATTATCAAGCAATGTGATAAATCTTTGTCCTACCATACCTGTAGCTCCAAGTACGCCTACTTTTAATTTCTTGTCTAATTTCATCATTTCTCTCCTAAAAAAAATATTTTAAATTTTATTTAACAAACTTAATAAAACTCAGACCAGCCATCTCCATTTTTTGAATCAGATTTTTTAGTTTCATCTTCTGTTTTAGAGGTAGTATTCTGCTCTTTTTTTTTCTTTGTTTCTTTATTTTCAATGGCTTCATCTGTGAAAATATCATTCATTTCATTGACGTTGCCATTTTTTTTATCATTTTTAGTTTTGTCTGTCTTTTCAGTTGTAGCACTATCAGGCTTTGTTGTTTCCACAACAACATTTCCCTGTGCATCTGTTACTGTTTCTGACAAAGCTTCAACAGTCTGATTCACGTATGTTGTGGTTTCTTTTGTCGCAGCTGATGTGATTATCTTGTTACTGTCACCTTTATCTTTATTTGATTTTTTTATACCAAATATAACTGCTACAATGGCAATTACAACTATAACCGCTAACACAATTATTACAATCTTCTTACTTTTCATTTACATCTCCACTCTGCGTTGTCTTTTCACGCTGTTCAATTAAATACCTGTTATAATCATCCCGCGATTTTTTCCAGGTATCTGACATACAGTAAATATTAATGTTTACCATCAAGTAACAAAACATCCATATAATAATTAATCCTGTTATGGAAGCGCCTGCCGTTCTCCTTTTAAATAGTGGAATTGAATCCCGATATTTAAAATCTGATAAGAAAATGGCGGGACTAAAAAATAATATGAAAAAGAAAATATATTTTATGACAAACAACACCACATCCATAGGTTCAAAAGTGTAATACTTTATTTCACCGTAGATTCCGGTAATTATATAAAACGTCATAAAACCATAATATAAAATAGCAAGTATCATCTTATATGAAACACCTGAACGGAAACCAAAAAGTTTTATTCTGTCATCTTTTAGGGAATTTTGTCTGTTGTTTCTTCCCTGCCTGTTTCCTCTTGAATAAATATTGTTGTTTTTTGGTACTTTATAAGGTTTGTATGACATATAAAAGCCTCACTATTAATAAAAAATAAAAGCTCCTGGCGTGACTCGAACACGTGACCTGCTCATTACGAGTGAGCTGCTCTACCAACTGAGCTACAGAAGCGTCTAAACAATGATATTATACATAGTTAAAATATAAATGTAAAGTTTAAAATTACATTTACTTTACATTTTACCACATTATAATAAGTATTTTTCTTTAACATTCTTGAT
>NZ_HF991865.1:65608-83820 GCF_000432355.1 Eubacterium sp. CAG:161 | reverse complement strand
AGTATTTTGTCTGCTATAATTTTTTTATGATTAGTTTTAAAGTAAATGATATAAATAATTTTATGCAGCATCTTTTAGTTAAGGAGACTTTTGATAATTATTTATTATGCGAAGGACAAATTGATACTTCTAATTCGTTCTCCCTTAACGGACGGATAAATGCGGCTTTTTATGATTCTAATGAACTTGAAGCAAAAATAAATGACTTTGTATATTGGAAGGATATTAAACATATATGCTTTGAAATCATAAAAGGTAAAAAAGTTCCAACTAAAATGAAGCTGGTATTTTCTCTTGCCAAGGAATATCACGGCAAAATTCTAGACGCCTCCGGTATGGATATGGATTTACACCAAATAGGCGGACTGTACATACATATTTTATATGAAAATAATACATTAGAAGTTATAACAGGCACTTCCATTAATGTTTTCACCATGGATAAAACATTAGATCATTATTGGGATAAAATGGTTCTTACCTTTTTTAACAATTATTTTTCCTGTGACGAAAACTAATTTTTTCTAAAATGTTAACAAATAGTAAACTTTTAGCACTCGTTTGAAGTGAGTGCTAATTTTGTATTGACTTTTTATTTTTGTGCGTTAAAATTGACTTTATTGAGAAGGATTACTTCTCTTTTTAGATTTGAAATAAAATATTTTTATATAAGGAGTGATTAATAATGGCAAAAACAGGAAGTTTATCTATTAATAGCGAAAACATATTTCCTATTATTAAGAAATGGCTGTACTCTGACCATGACATTTTTTTCAGAGAATTAGTATCAAACGGATGTGATGCGATTACCAAATTAAAGAAATTGGATATGATGGGTGAAACAGAAATCGCTGATGACGAAGAGCTTAAGGTTCAGGTTATTGTAAATCCTAATGAAAAAACCATCACTTTTATTGATAACGGTATCGGCATGACGGAGGATGAAGTTGATGAATATATTAACCAGATTGCCTTTTCAGGTGCTGAAGCTTTCCTTGAACAGTACAAGGACAAAACATCTGATGACCAGATTATAGGACATTTTGGTTTAGGCTTCTACTCTGCTTTTATGGTTGCCGACAGAGTTACAATTGATACATTATCTTACAAGAAGGATGCTAAGGCTGTATTGTGGGATTGTGAAGACGGAACCGAATTTAACATGAGTGAATCTGACAAAACAACCCGTGGCACAAAGATTACTCTTTACTTAAATGAAGACAGTGTAGAATTTGCCAATATGTACAGAGCCCGTGAAGTTTTGGATAAATATTGCTCATTTATGCCTGTGGAAATATTCTTATCTGACGAAACTGCAGAGCCTGAATATGAAACAATTGACGAATCAGAATTAACAGAAAAAGATACTGTTATTGAACATATTGTAGAGCCGGCTAAAACTGAAGAAAAAGAAAAGGAAGACGGTACTAAGGAGACTGTAGAGGTTGAACCTGAAAAGAAAAAAGTTAAGGTTTTGAAGCGTCCGGTAAGTATCAGTGACACTACTCCTCTTTGGACAAAACATCCAAATGAATGTAGTGATGAAGAATATCGTGCATTTTATCATAAGGTTTTCATGGATTATAAGGAACCTTTATTCTGGATTCATTTAAATATGGATTATCCATTTAATTTGAAAGGTATTTTATACTTCCCTAAGATTAACATGGAATACGAATCCATAGAAGGCACTATTAAACTTTACAACAATCAGGTATTTATCGCCGATAATATTAAAGAGGTAATTCCTGAATTTTTAATGCTTTTAAAGGGTGTTATTGATTGTCCTGATCTTCCACTTAACGTTTCACGTTCTGCTTTGCAAAATGATGGTTTCGTTAAAAAGATTTCAGACTACATTACTAAGAAAGTTGCTGATAAATTATCCGGTATGTGTAAAACCGATAAGGAAAATTATGAGAAATACTGGGATGACATTAGTCCCTTCATTAAATACGGTTGCTTAAAAGACGAGAAATTCTGCGAAAAGATGTCTGACTATGTTCTTTTCAAGAACTTAGATAATAAATATCTTACATTTAAGGAATGCCTTGAAGAAAATAAGGAAAATCATGAAAACACTATTTTCTATACAAACGACCCTGTTCAGCAGAGCCAGTATGTAAATATGTTTAAGGCTCAGGGCATCGATGCAGTTATTTTAAAGGACAGCATTGACCAGCCATTTATTACACAGCTTGAATCAAAGAATGAAGGGGTTAAATTTAAACGTATTGATGATGAATTAAACGATTCATTCACGGAAGAATTAAGTGAAGATGAAGAAAAATCATTAAAAGAAAAGTTAAGCGAAACCTTCAAGAAAGCGTTGGGAAGGGAAATTGATATAAAGGTTCAGAAATTAAAGGATGAAAAGGTATCTTCTATGATTACCGTTTCTGAAGAGACACGCCGTATGCAGGATATGATGAAAATGTATGGTATGTCTAATATGGATCCTTCAATGTTTGGCGGAGCCGGTGAAACTCTTACCCTTAATGCTTCTAACAATCTTGTTAAGTATATTTTGGACAATCCGGAAGGTGAAAACACAGAGCTTATTTGCAAACAGCTTTATGATTTAGCATTAATAAGCCATACACCACTTAATCCTGAAAGCATGACAGCCTTCATTGAACGAAGCAATAAAATTCTTGAAATTTTAACTAAATAATTCAAAGAAACTCCGGTTACCTTTTCTTGTGTAATCGGAGTTTTTTCTTTTTATTTAAGTTCCATTGTTCCAAATATTTCTTCTACTGCCAGGTTGTATTTGTACAAATTCTGGCATTTTCTAACTAACTTGGCACACTTATTTTCATCTTCAAAATTCCATGATACATAATTCCAAAATTCCTTCATTTTGAATAAAAGGTGCTTATCAGCTTTCATTATTTTTTCAAAATCCCGGTACAGCCTGTCATGGTACTGTTTTAACATTTCTTTAGTAAGCTTCTCTTGTCCCTTAATTTCATTTACCAACTGTGGATTTGCAATCAGTCCTCTGCCAATCATTACCGCCTCTACATTGTACTTTTTTGCAAAATTTTCATAATCCATAACTGTTCTAATGTCCCCATTATAGCACAAAGGATTCCTGCTCACCTTGACAGCATAATCAAAAGCATTCATATCCGGCGTATCCCTATACATTTGCTTTCTGGTTCTGGGATGTATGGTAAGTTCACTAATAGGGTATTGGTTATAAACCTCCATAATGTCCGGAAATTCTTCAGCATCATTTACTCCTATCCTTGTTTTTACCGAAATATCCAGTCCTTTTTCGTCTGAATCCCTCCAGTTAAATATTTCCTCAAAAAATCTGTCCATGGCATCCGTATCCCTAAGGAATCCTGAACCTTTGTTTTTGGCTACTACCGTACCTGAAGGGCAACCAATATTTATATTAATTTCCTTTGTATAACCCATATCCATAATCTGTTTTGTAGCCTTTATAAAATAATCTGCCCGATTAGTTAAAATCTGAGGAACTAGATTTACCTTACCACTATTGTTTTCCGGCAAAATATCCCTTATTTCTTTTCCCTTTAATTTGTCATTTACACAGGGAGAAATAAAGGGAGCATAGTATTTATCCACTCCACCAAACAAATCTGCAAAAACATTTCTATATGTAAATCCCGTTACTCCCTCTAAAGGTGCAAAATAAAATTTCATTTCAACTGACCTTTCATTAGTTTTCTAATTATTTCATTGATTCTTAAGCAAGCTATAGTATATCAAAAGAACATTTGAAAAACCAGTGCTTAAATGATATACTTTTATAGTTGTAGGCCTATTTGGTCTTAAATAAACTAAAAATTACGAAATAGCGAGGTATACATATGAAATTATGGGGCGGTCGTTTTACAAAAGAGGAAAATCAGTTAGTTCATAACTTTAATGAATCTCTCTCTTTTGACCAGAAATTTTATGCACAGGATATACGTGGAAGTATTGCTCATGTTAAAATGCTTGGTAAACAAAATATTATTTCCACAGATGAAATGAATCAGATTATCAAAGGATTAGAAAGTATTAAGGAAGATATAGATAATGGTACTCTTCAGTTTTCAAAAGAAAGTGAAGATATTCACAGCTTTGTTGAAGCTAATTTAATAGAACGTATTGGCGATGCCGGCAAAAAGCTTCACACAGGAAGAAGCCGTAATGACCAGGTTGCCTTAGATATGAAATTATACACCAGAGATGAAGTGGTTGAAATTAACGGATTACTTAAGACTCTTCTTTCTTCTCTGTTAAATGTTATTGAAAATAACACAGAAACATATATGCCGGGATTTACTCATCTTCAAAAGGCACAGCCAATTACTCTTGCCCATCATTTTGGTGCATATTTTGAAATGTTTAAACGTGACCGTGACAGACTTGATGATATTTATAAACGAATGAATTATTGTCCTCTTGGTTCAGGTGCCCTTGCAGGAACTACCTATCCGTTAGACAGAGAATATACTGCACAGTTACTTGATTTTGACGGACCAACTTTAAACAGTATGGATTCAGTATCAGACAGGGACTACATAATTGAACTTCTTAGTGCATTATCCACCATTATGATGCATTTAAGCCGCTTCTGTGAGGAAATCTGCATTTGGAACTCCAATGAATACAGATTTGTCAACATTGACGATTCCTATAGCACAGGTTCAAGTATTATGCCACAGAAGAAAAATCCTGATATTGCAGAACTTATTCGTGGTAAAACGGGACGTGTATATGGTGCCCTTACTTCTATCCTTACAACAATGAAGGGACTTCCTCTTGCCTATAATAAGGATATGCAGGAAGATAAAGAGCTTACCTTTGATGCCATTGATACTGTAAAGGGCTGTATTGTTTTATTTACAGGAATGATTGACACAATGACTTTCAATAAAGATATTATGGAAGCCAGCACCAAACATGGATTTACTAATGCCACAGATGCTGCTGACTACCTTGTAAATCATGGTGTTCCTTTTAGAGATGCCCACGGAATTGTAGGTCAGTTAGTTCTTTTCTGTGAAGAAAAGAAAATTGCCTTAGACGATATGACTTTAGACGAATATAAGGCAATCAGCCCTGTTTTTGAAGATGATATATACAATGCTATCAGCTTAGAAACATGCGTAAACAAGCGAACAACCATCGGTGCTCCGGGACCTGACGCAATGAAAAAAGTAATTAAGGTATATAAAGAATATTTAAACAAATAAATCCGTACACAAAAATCTCCTGTCAGGCTATCCTGTAACAGGAGATTTTTAGTATGTATATTTTTAATCTATATTATTGTTTGATTTGTCCACCTTTTTCTGAATCCAATAAAATATTATGGCAGTCATAATGATTGACCATCCCAGATAAATTCCATTATTTTTAAAAATTTTATCAATCAGAAAAAATATGAAATAACCTATTACACAACCAAAAATCATAAGAATGGCATTTGGGTTAAGTAAAAACATAATCAATGAACCAAATATTACTCCACAATAACTTGAAAACATTTTTTGTATTGTTACTGTTGAAATTTTGTTCCCCTTTATGCATAAATACAAGCCTCCCAAAATGGATGCCGTTGCTTTAAGTATAAACAACCTCCAAAAAAGAAAAGTTAATATTTCCATATCTGCCTCCATAACCATAGCAAATTTTAACTTACCGATGTATGTTCTTTAATCTAACCTTGTATACTATTGTTGTTAAAAATACAATTATAGCCAAAAACAATAAAGAAAAATAACTATAATCTAAAGTTAAAATAGATAAGTATACAGGTCCCCATGTTTTCACCTTTTCATATGGATAAATGGCATATGAGCTTCCAAAAAACATTCCACAAACCCTAAAAGTTGCAAAAAGAATAACCATAAAATAAAACACATTGATTTTCTTTACTTTTATTGCTAGCAAAATGCTTATCACTACCGCAATTCCTATTGCCAGAACAAATACGACATATCTGATTTCATAAGAATTTATATCAAAATAACTGTCTGCAAAATCCTCTCTTTTATTATGGGGAATAACTAAATAAATGTATTCATATAAAATTCCCATTGCCAATAAATAAAATGTGTCAAATATGCAGATAAATGATGATATAAACATCCCCTCATTATTAAATATTCTATCAAATATGTAAAAAAAAATGCTACATACAACAGCTCCTAATATCATTATTACTATTTTTCCGCTTAATACAAATCCCAGCAAAGAACCAAATATAATCCCACAATACAATGATAATATTATTGAAATGTTTCTTCGTGAAAATCTGCATAATCCCATATATAACATTATACCTAAAATTAATAAAATAAACTGAACTGTGTACATTATTTCTCTTTTATAAAGAAAAGTTAATATTTTCATTTCCTCTCCTTTTGAATCCAATAAAAAGATGTTGTTAGCAAGATAATTGGCAGTATCAAATATATTCCATTATACTCATAGTGGACATTTAATAACGGAATATACATTATTTCCCAATTATATACTTTATTCATAAAATAAAATGTATACGAAAACAATGTTCCAAATATCTGAATTCCCCCTATGAATATTGCCATGGCAGTTAAAACATCTCTATTTTTAATTGTCAAAGATAACGCAATTGCAACTATCAGACCTATTATAACGGATATAAGCAGCACCGTATCCCAGACAACATAATCCTCTGAATGAAAATATTGCATAATTATATTTAACTCAGCATCACTTATATTAATATTCTTTTCTTTCCTCCTAAGAATAAAATATATGATTCCCATTACAACTATATAAATACTATCTGTTGATGCAATAAATGCTGTGACAAACATACCATCATTTTTAAATATTTTATCCGTCCAATAGAAAACACCAATGCCTACGACAGCTCCAATTAACATGGCATAGGCAGATTTTGTAAGTAAGAATCCTCCTAATGAGCCAAATATTATTCCAATATAAATTGAAAAAAAATTTCGTAACTTATATTTTTTTATTTTTTTTGCTTTTAAGCATAAATATATTCCACTAAATAGCATTATTACCTTTATGATTATGAATAATTTAAAATATAAAAATGTTAATATTTCCATAACTCCCTCCATGAATCAATCAAGCCTTAAAAAGGCAATGTTAACCTATATTAATACAAAAAATTATATTTCAAAATTGTATCTTTCTTGTAACATTATCAAATATTTCATACTAAAACAGGCATTACCTTAACGCCAAGGTAACACCTGTTTCTAAATCATATCTATAGTCTAAGTCATTCTAAGGGTTACATATTTTGCACGGTTCGTACCCCTGTTCTATCACTTCTTCTCTAGAGCCTTTATATTTGCCTTTATTTGCCTCACTCATTTGCTTAACACCTCTACATCCCGGCAAATGGAACTTATGTGTATTCATGTTTAAAATATAATCATACTTTGAATCATCCTGATTCTCATTAGATGTTTGATTTTTTGATGTTCCACCTTTTGAAGTGGTATTTTTACTGTTTCCATTTTGTGCTGTTTTAATTTTCCCTGAGCCACTGCTTTCCCCTGTGGCATAGTTTATTTTTACCTTTGGCTGAACATTATAGCAAAATACGTTAAAACATATTCCGTCTCCATCATCCTCGACAGAATATCCTTCCATTAAGACACCTCTTGCCACCAATTCATTTCCACCAAACACAGGAGTAACCCTATACATTACGTGATTTTTGGTTTCTTTTACATAATCTGCCACCATATTTTCAAAAGGAAGCATACCATCAACATTTAAATATCTGGTTCCCGTAATAAGGTTTCTCTCGTTGGCATTTTCTCCTGATAACTGGTATCCGATTAAATGACATCGGTTGTACAATGATTTTCCGTCAACAAAATCATATCTAACCGAATGCCAGCCTGTGGGCTTTACCTGACTTATGGAGTCTCTCTTTTCACTAGGCATTAAGTCTGTTCCAATAGATGCCTCAGCCACTCCACATCTTCCCAGATAATCAAGCTTTGAATACTTTTCAAAGGACTTTCCCTTTAATTCATTCTTTTTAAAAAATGGCTCGTTATTGTTAATTGCAACATATGGTTTGTTTTTATATTTCGGAACATTTTTATAGCTAAATGACGATTTGCTGCTCTTAGTTGTCCTTTTACTACTTTTATTCTTTTTCGACGATGTGTTTTTGCCACTTTTTTTCTTTGGCTTCTTAGAATCACTTTTAGTGGCACTGTTGCTCTTAGTAACTGCCTGAGTTACCTCTGTATTGTCTGAGTAAGTGGATATATCCTGACTACATCCTGAAAACAATAAAGCAATAAGTGTTAAATATACCAATAAACCTTTAAATTTATTCTTCATTTCTCAAATACACCTCTTTAACTATTTTTTCATGGGAATATCCCTTAAATTCCAAAGTAGACGTTAAATGGTAGCCTTCTAAATTGAGGCAATAATCTGACGGATATACTTTGTCCCATCTGTAAACAATTATTTTCTTTATATTTTCTAACTGAACATCTTCATTTTCCACAAAACAAAAGTCATTTTCCAAATATTGCCCTTCAAAATCATCAGTTATAACTATGTTTTCACATTCATTTTCAAATAATTTATGTGAATATTCAGTCATTATTAAATTATTGTTTTTAGTAATAAAGGCTATATCCTTAATTACTTCTCTATCCCGGCTTTGTCTTCTGTTATTAAAATACATACCGTTATTTAAATCCAAACATACAATTAAAACCATAGCAAGTGTTTCCTCCTCGTCTACTTATTTGAAATATGCACGTCTAACTGATTATAAGGTATAACAATGTCTTTTTCATCAAGACCTGTTTTGATATGTTCATTTAAATAGTCATATGCCTGCCAATAATCCTTTGTTTCCACCCATACTCTTGCCTCTAATGCTATGGCACTGTCATCTAATTTGGTAATTGCCACATCATTAGACCTGTCCTTTAGTGTATATGGGCATTTTGATATAATATCCCGTACAACATTTTTAACATTAGCAAGGTCGCTGTCATAGTGAACTGAAAACTTTACGTCTACACGTCTGCCGTCTTCATTGGAATAATTAATAATAGTATTATTTGCCACTTCACCGTTAGGACATTTTATAATTCTGTTGTCATATTTAACCAATGTTGTATATATAATGTCAATTTTCTTAACAATACCTTCTTCACCACATATTTGTACATAATCCCCTATTATAAATGGTTTTGAAACCAAAATAAGTACGCCGCCTGCAAAGTTGGCAAGGCTTCCCTGAAGTGCCAGACCTATGGATAATCCACCTGTTCCTAAAAGGGTAATAAAAGATGTTGTCTGGATGCCGATTTCACCACATATAATGATTAAAACCATAACATAACCCACAACTTTTATTATTGAGTCAATAAATTTTACAACTCCCAAATCCACTGTAGACTTAAGAAGTAACTTTTTAACAAATTTCCGGACAAACTTAATTATAATTTTTCCAATTACAAATATTATAATTGCAACTAGTATGCTAAATCCGAAATTAATAAGCTTGTCCACCATGCTATCTGTAAATTTGGCTAATCTGCTTACATCCTGGCTGATTTTTTCAGCATCTAATTCATCTACTACATTATCGGCTGCTAATAAAAATTCCATAATACTCTCCATAAAATCAATAATGAGGCTATTATACAACAGCCTCATTATATCAGTAAATTATTAAAAATAAATTATTTAACTACTCTTACCTTAATTACACCTTCAACTGCATTTAATTTTTCAATTAAAGCATCTGTTACAGGGTGGTCTAAATCAATAATTGCGTACGCAAAGTCTCCTCTTGACTTATCTACCATATCTGCCACGTTAATGTTTTCACCTGCTACTACAGATGTAAGCTGACCAATCATGTTTGGTACGTTTTTATGACAAATAGTAATTCTGGCTGTCTTATCACATACACCAAGAGTTGCTGCAGGATAGTTTACTGAATTTGTAATATTTCCGTTTTCAACGAAATCCATGATTTCATTTACTGCCATTACAGCACAGTTGTCTTCTGATTCTTCTGTTGATGCTCCAAGGTGAGGAGTTGCAATTACGCCATCCATATTAGCTGTCTTTGCATTAGGGAAATCTGTAACGTATTTTTTAACCTTACCTGACTTAATTGCCTCAGCCATATCATCATCACATACAAGTAAATCTCTTGCAAAGTTAAGAACAACAACACCATCCTTCATTATGGCAATTGTGTCTTTATTAATCATTTCCTTTGTATCATCAAGAAGAGGTGTGTGAACTGTAATAAAATCACATGTCTTAAAAATTTCTTCTCTTGTATTTACAAGATTAACTGCTCTCTTAAGGCTTAATGCACTTTCAACTGAAAGATAAGGGTCTGTTCCATATACTTCCATTCCCAGTGAAACAGCCATATTTGCTACTAATCTTCCGATTGCTCCAAGACCAATAACACCAAGCTTTTTACCTTTAATTTCATTTCCGGCAAAATTCTTTTTTGCCTTTTCCATTGTCTTGTTAATGTTTTCATCTTCCTTGTTATCGCTTACCCACTTGTTGCCTCCGATTATATCTCTTGAAGCAAGAAGCATTCCACAAAGAACTAATTCCTTTACTCCGTTAGCATTTGCTCCAGGTGTGTTAAATACAACAATACCCTTTTCAGCACACTTATCAAGGGGAATATTATTAACTCCTGCACCTGCTCTTGCTACTGCCATAAGGCTTTCCGGTAAATCCAAATCATGCATTGCCGCACTTCTTACCAAAGCTACATCAGCCTGTGCAAAATCATCTGTCATTTCATAATTATCGCTAAATAAATCTGTTCCTAATTTAGAAATAGGATTTAAACAATTTACTTTTGTCATTTCTCTGCTCCTTATTTTATATTATAATCTGCAGCATAACCTAAAAAGCCATGCTGCAATATATTAAATTACATATTCTCTTTTTCAAATTTATCCATAAATTCTACCAAAGCCTTAACACCTTCAATAGGCATAGCATTATAAATACTTGCTCTCATTCCACCTACAGTTCTATGTCCCTTAAGATTTTCAAGTCCTGCAGCCTTAGCTTCTGCAACAAATTTTGCGTCTAATTCTTCGTTTCCTGTTACAAAAGGAACATTCATTAATGAACGGTCTTTTGGAACTACTGTTCCCTTAAATAACTTGCTGTTATCTAAGAAATCATAAAGAATTTTAGCCTTTTCTTCGTTATGCTTCTTCATTGCTTCAAGACCACCCATTTTCTTAATCCACTTAAATACCTTACCACAGATATAAATTCCATAGCAAGGAGGTGTATTGTAAAGTGAGCCTGCATCTGCCTGTGTCTTCCATGCCAGCATAGTTGGTACAGTACTGTCAACTTCCTCAGGAATTAAATCTTCCCTAATAATTGCAATAACAACACCTGCAGGTCCTACGTTCTTCTGAACACCACCATAAATAACGCCATACTTTGTAACATCAACCGGCTCTGAAAGGAAACATGATGATACATCAGCTACTAATGTATGTCCCTTTGTATTTGGTAATTCATGATATTTTGTACCATAAATTGTATTGTTCTCACAAATATAAACGTAATCTACATCATCATCAATATCCAAGTCACTGCAATCAGGAATATATGAGAATGTCTTATCAGCTGATGAAGCAACTCTCTTTACCTCAAGAAATTTTTCAGCCTCTGCAGCTGCTTTCTTTGCCCACTGACCTGTGATAATATATGCTGCCTTACCATTTTTCTTTAAATTCATAGGAACTGCAGCAAACTGCTGTGAAGCTCCTCCCTGAAGGAATAATACCTTATAGTTATCAGGAATATTCATTAAATCTCTAATATCCTGTTCTGCTTCATCAATAATCTGCTGGAACATTTTTGAACGATGGCTCATTTCCATTACGCTCATTCCACATCCCTTGTAATCAAGCATTTCATCTGCTGCTTCTTTCAATACTTCTTCCGGTAATACTGCCGGACCTGCTGAGAAATTATATACTCTGCTCATTTTTTATTTGCCTCCTAATTTATATTATATATTTAACAATCATATCCTCTTGCTGCTAAATCCTCTTCAGAGAATGCCTCACTGATAGCTGTATTAGCAGGAACCATTGGAAATACCTTATCGTCTTCATCTATCTGTGCATCAATTACACAAGGGATGTTTAATTCGATAGCTTCTTTCAATGCCTTTTCAAATTCATCTACAGTTGTTACACGGTAAGCCTTAGCTCCCATACCTTCTGAAATCTTTACGAAATCAACTGCATCATTAAGAACTGTATTAGAATATCTCTTTCCGTAGAATAATGTCTGCCACTGTCTAACCATTCCCAAAACGTGATTGTTAATTACAATCTGAATAATTGGAATGTTATATCTTGTTGCTGTGGCAATTTCGTTCATATTCATTCTAAAGCAACCGTCACCTGCGATATTTACGCAAATCTTGTCTTTGTTGCCCATTTTTGAACCTATACAAGCGCCAACACCATATCCCATGGTACCAAGTCCACCGGATGTAATAAGCTGTCTTGGTCTGCTATATTTATAAAACTGTGCTGCCCACATCTGATGCTGTCCAACATCTGTTGTAATAATAGCATCTCCCTTTGTAATGTTGTACAAAGAATCAATAACTGCCGGACCTGTAAGTTTCGACTTATCTAAATCAAGAGGATATTTTTCTTTCATTTCCTCTATATGCTTCATCCAGTCTTCATGATTCTGTGGAGTAACTAATTTATTGAGTCTTACGAGAACTTCCTTAATGTCACCTATAATGCTGGCATCAGCCTTAATATTTTTATTAATTTCTGACGGATCCACATCAATATGTACAACACTGGCATTATTAGCAAACTTCTTTGCATTACCTGTAACTCTGTCGCTAAATCTCGCTCCAAGAACTAATAGTAAATCACATTCAGTAACACCAAAGTTTGATGTCTTTGTTCCATGCATACCAATCATGCCTGTATATCTCTTATTAGTTCCCTCAATAACACCTTTACCCATAAGTGTGTCACATACAGGTGCGTCAACTAATTGAGCAAATTCTCTTACTTCCTTATCTGCTTCAGATATTACGGCACCACCGCCAACTAAAATAAACGGTTTCTTAGAAGCTGCAATCATTTCTGCAACTGTATTTAAATCATCTTCAGTAATCATATCTGAATATCTCTTTATTTCTTCAGGCTTCTTACTTTCAAAATCAATCTTGTTAGCTGTAACATCCTTTGTAATATCTACAAGTACAGGGCCCGGTCTTCCACTCTTAGCAATTTTAAATGCTTTTCTAAGTGTAGGTGCTAAATCCTCAATTTCCTTTACAATAAAGTTATGCTTTGTAATAGGCATTGTTGCACCAACAATATCTATTTCCTGGAATGAATCCTTTCCAAGACCTGATTTTGCAACGTTAGCTGTAATAGCTACTAGTGGAACAGAATCCATATATGCTGTTGCAATACCTGTAACAAGATTTGTTGCTCCCGGACCTGATGTTGCCATACAAACTCCAACCTTACCTGTTGAACGGGCATATCCGTCAGCAGCATGGGCTGCACCCTGTTCATGGGATACAAGGATGTGATTTATATCATCTGAGTTCTTGTAAAGCTCATCGTAAATATTTAAAATAGTTCCTCCCGGATAACCGAATACTGTATCAACACCCTGTTCTTTAAGACATTCTATAACAATTTGTGAACCATTTAATATCATAGTATTTCCTCTCTTCCGCTTTATTTATTTATCTCTAATGTAGCTCCCTTATTGCCTGATGTAACCATAGAAGCGTATCTTGCTAAATAGCCTGTAGTTACCTTTGGCTCTCTAGGCTGCCATTTTTCTTTTCTCTTTGCCATTTCTTCATCTGAAACATCTACATTAAGTGTCATTTCAGGAATATTTATCTTAATAATATCTCCCTCTTCAACTAATGCTATAGGTCCGCCTACAGCTGCCTCAGGTGATACGTGTCCAATGGAAGCTCCTCTTGAAGCACCTGAAAATCTGCCGTCTGTAATAAGAGCAACTGTCTCACCAAGTCCCATACCTGCAATAGCTGATGTAGGATTTAACATCTCTCTCATACCAGGGCCACCCTTAGGTCCTTCATATCTGATAACAACAACATCACCATCAACAATTTTTCCACCTTTAATTGCTGCAATAGCATCTTCCTCACATTCAAACACTCTTGCCGGTCCTTCATGTACCATCATTGAGTCTGCAACTGCTGAACGTTTAACAACTGAACCATCAGGTGCAAGATTTCCCTTAAGAACTGCAAGACCACCTGTTTTACTATATGGATTGTCTAACGGCCTTATAACCTCAGGGTTCTTATTTACGCAACCCTTAATATTCTCTCCAACAGTCTTTCCTGTAACTGTCATACAATCTTCATGTAATAAACCAAGTTCACTTAACTCATTCATAACTGCGTAAACACCACCGGCTTCGTTAAGGTCTTCCATATATGTAGGACCTGCAGGAGCCAAATGACATAAATTAGGTGTCTTAGCACTGATTTCATTAGCAAATGAAATATCAAAATCAAATCCTATTTCATGGGCAATTGCCGGAAGATGTAACATACTGTTTGTTGAGCATCCCAGTGCCATATCTACTGTTAATGCATTGAGAATTGCATCTTTTGTCATAATATCTCTTGGTCTGATATCTTTTCTTACCATTTCCATTACAGCCATACCTGCATGTTTTGCAAGTTTAAGTCTCTCAGAATAAACTGCCGGAATGGTTCCATTTCCTTTAAGTCCCATACCCAGTGCTTCTGTTAAGCAGTTCATTGAGTTAGCTGTATACATTCCTGAACATGAACCACATGTAGGACATACCTTTTCCTCAAATTCTCTTACGTCATCAAGAGTCATTTTACCGGCAGCATTCGCACCAACCGCTTCAAACATTGATGAAAGACTTCTCTTCTGACCATGTACATGTCCTGCAAGCATTGGTCCACCTGAAACAAATACTGTTGGAACATTAACTCTGGCAGCTGCCATTAAAAGTCCCGGTACGTTTTTGTCACAGTTAGGAATCATTACCAATGCATCAAACTGATGGGCTTTAGCCATACATTCAGTTGAATCTGCAATTAAATCCCTTGTTACGAGAGAATATTTCATTCCCTCATGTCCCATAGCAATACCATCGCAAACAGCAATAGCCGGGAACATAATTGGAGTACCACCTGCCATGGCAACTCCCATTTTAACTGCCTGTGCTATTTTGTCCAGATTCATATGTCCCGGAACAATTTCATTATATGAACAAACAATACCAACCAAAGGTCTTGAAAGCTCTTCCTCTGTCATACCGAGAGCATTAAACAATGACCTATGTGGTGCCTGCTGTATTCCTTTTTTTACTGAATCACTCTTCATAATAAACCTCCTGAAATTTATATTCTCTTTACGATTTCATTGCCCATTTCCTTACAGCCTACCAGTGTCATGCCATCTGACATAATATCAATTGTTCTGATATTATCTTCAAGAACCTTTTCCACTGCCTTTTCCACTGCATCAGCTTCCTCATCCAAATCAAAGGAATATCTAAGCATCATAGCTGCTGAAAGAACTGTAGCTATAGGATTTGCCTTATTCTGTCCTGCTATATCCGGTGCTGCTCCATGACTTGGTTCGTAAAGTCCGAACTTATCCTCTCTAAGACTTGCTGATGATAACATTCCTATGGAACCTGTTATCATACTTGCCTCATCTGATAAAATGTCACCAAACATATTTTCAGTAACCACCACATCAAACTGTGCCGGATTTTTTACCAGCTGCATTGCACAGTTATCTACCAACATATGGGTAAGGGTAACTTCAGGATAATCCTTTGCCACTTCGTTTACGATTTTGTCCCACAATCTTGAGCTGTCCAATACATTAGATTTATCAACGCTTATGACATTCTTTCTTCTCTTCATTGCAATGTCAAAAGCTTTTTTAGCAATTCTTCTTATTTCATTTTCGTTATATGTCAAAGTATCTGTTGCCGTAAGAACCCCATCGACTTCCTCTGTTTTTCTTTCGCCAAAATAAAGTCCGCCTGTAAGCTCTCTTACAATAATCATATCAAAGCCTGCATCTGCCACTTCTTCCTTTAACGGACATGCACCCTTCAATTCTTTGTAAAGATAAGCCGGTCTTAAATTAGCAAAAAGATTCAAACCTTTTCTAATTGCAAGAAGTCCTGCCTCCGGTCTTAAATTAGGTGGTAGTTCATACCAACTGTCTTTACCGACGACTCCACCCACGGCACCTAACAATACCGCATCACTTTTCTTTGCTGTCTCAAGTGCATCCTCTGTAAGAGGGACACCATATTTGTCTATAGATATGCCACCCATATCAACTTCCGTGTATTGGAAACTATGTCCAAACTTTTCCCCGACAGCATTAAGAACCTTCTGTGCTTCTGTAACAATTTCCGGTCCGATTCCATCTCCTGGAATTACTGCAACATTAAAATTCATTATGCTTCCTCTTTTCCTTATAGTTTCTAGTGGATATAATTAATTTCTATGTATAATCACTGTATTTAATTTCTAATTATAAAAATCCACATTAACTCATAAATTATAACCCAAATAAACTCATTTTTCAACACATATATCTTAATCAGTTTTATTGATTATTTTTACTGTGAAAAGATCGTATATTTTAGTTAAGTTTTGCCGTAAATATATAACTATAAAAAGAAGGAACATCTGAAACCCTGATTCCAGATATTCCTTCCAATATCAAATCTAAAAACCTAGATTATAACCCGCATGTTTAAAATATTATGCTTCTGCTTTTTCCACGTCAACTATTGCTGCCTTCTGCATTGGTATTCTGCAGTTTTTGTTTCCACCAAACTCAACAATAACTGTTTCTTCCTGAACATCAATAATCATTCCGTAGAATCCGCTTGTGGTTAAAACACTATCACCGATTTCAACACTATCCATTAAAGCTTTCTGCTTTTTTTCCTGTTTCTTCTGTGGTCTGATAGCGATAAAATACATAAATCCAATAATAATTACAACATATGCAATCATTATAAGTATTCCCTGACTTGAGCCTGAACCTGCTGCTACTAAAACTGGCATAAAACCTACCTCCTAATTCTTGTCGTTTTCTTTAAAACCTTCCAGTTTATTATTTTTATACTCACTGTATCTTCCGGCTTTTATAGCCTCTCTGATTTCCTCCATCATTGTATTATAAAAATATAAATTATGCAATACACACAAACGCATTCCCAACATTTCTTTAGCTTTAAGTAAATGTCTGATATATGCTCTTGTATGATATTTACATGCCGGACACTGACATCCTTCCTCTATCGGTCTGTCATCAGTCTCATACTTTGCATTAAACAAATTGAGCTTTCCTGCATTAGTATAAACATGACCATGTCTTCCGTTTCTTGAAGGATATACACAATCGAAAAAGTCAACTCCCCTCTCAACTGCCTCTAATATATTAGCCGGTGTTCCTACACCCATAAGATAAACCGGCTTGTCTCCCGGAAGATATGGAACTACCTTTTCAATAATACGGTACATTTCCGCGTGACTTTCCCCAACTGCCAGACCGCCTATGGCATAACCATCTAAATCAATATCAGAGATGGCTTTTGCATGCTCAATACGGACATCATCATATATCCCCCCTTGGTTGATTCCAAAAAGCATCTGATTTTTGTTTATTGTATCCTCAAGACCGTTTAAACGATTCATTTCCTTTCTGCATCTTTTAAGCCATCTTGCGGTTCGTGCAACTGAATTTTCAATATAGTCTCTTGAAGCCACACTGGAAGGACATTCATCAAATGCCATGGCTATGGTTGATGCAAGATTTGACTGAATCTGCATACTTTCTTCCGGACCCATAAAAATCTTTCTTCCATCTACATGAGAGTTAAAATAAACTCCTTCTTCTTTTATTTTTCTAAGACCAGCCAGAGAAAAAACCTGAAATCCACCTGAGTCTGTAAGTATGGGCTTATCCCAATTCATAAACCTGTGTAAGCCCCCAAGCTGCTTAACTATCTTATCTCCCGGTCTTACATGAAGGTGATAAGTGTTAGATAATTCCACCTGTGTCTTTATTTCCTTTAAATCTTCTGCAGCTACTGCACCTTTTATGGCTCCC
>NZ_HF991865.1:40793-65579 GCF_000432355.1 Eubacterium sp. CAG:161 | reverse complement strand
CCGTACCTACGTTCATAAATACAGGAGTTTCAATAGTGCCATGCACCGTTTCAAACCTACCGTACTTTGCTGCCCCATCTTTTGCTAGAACTTTAAACATATTATACCTACTTTATTATATTATACTCAAAAATGCGTACATTTATATTTTATAACATTATTTTGATATATTTTCAATATGTAAACAAACCAAAAACGTATTTTCCGGTCAAACATCAAGTTGACACCTGTTTGAGGATATTGTTATACTGTTATAGGCGATTTTACGGAAAGGAGACTTGCTATATGGCTGGTTCAACATACGGAAATATTTTCAAAATTACAACATGGGGTGAATCCCACGGCAAGGCATTAGGTGTTGTTGTAGATGGATGTCCTGCGGGACTTGAATTAAACGAAGATGACATACAGAAGTTTTTAAATAGAAGAAAACCCGGTCAGTCAAAATATACAACCCAGCGAAAAGAAGATGATAAGGTTGAAATACTTTCAGGTGTATTTGAAGGAAAAACAACCGGTACACCTATTTCAATGATTGTAAAAAATAAAGACCATCATTCTGCGGATTATAGTGATATTGCTTCATATTACAGACCGGGACATGCAGATTATACATTTGATGCCAAGTACGGATTCAGGGATTATCGTGGTGGTGGACGTTCCTCCGGTCGCGAAACCATCGGACGTGTTGCTGCCGGTGCCATTGCCTCAAAAATTCTTGAGAAGCTTGGCATTGAGATGCTTACATATTCTAAGAGTATTGGCAATGTTGAAATAGATTACAAAAAATTTAACAAAGATGAAATTGAGAAAAATCCTGTTTATATGCCTGATTCAGATGCTGCAAAAGCAGCTGAAAAAATTTTGGGCGAAAAAATGGCTGAAATGGATTCATGTGGTGGAATAATTGAATGTATTGTAAACAATATGCCAGCGGGAATTGGCGAACCTGTATTTGACAAGCTTGATGCTAATATTTCCAAAGCCATCATGTCCATCGGTGCCATTAAAGGCATTGAAATAGGTGACGGTTTTGAAGTTGCCAAAATGTCAGGCTCAACGGATAATGATGGATTCAGCATTGAAAACGGTGTTATTTCCAAGACATCTAATCATGCCGGTGGAATTTTAGGTGGAATGAGTGATGGCTCTTCTATTGTGGTACGTGCAGCAGTTAAACCTACACCATCTATCGCAAGAACGCAACAAACCATTAATAAATCCGGTGAAAACATTGATATTAACATAAAAGGCCGTCATGACCCGATTATTGTTCCCCGTGCAGTGGTTGTGGTGGAATCAATGGTTGCCGTTACTCTTGTAGATATGCTTTTTACGGGAATGACTTCTAAGTTAGATAAAATAATAGATTTTTACAAATAAAAACTATTTATACTAGAAATCCTTAGCAAAACCTAATCTTTGCTAAGGATTTTTTCATATATCAGCCCCATTACAAACCATAACGGAGCATAGTCTAACCGAACAACTCCTTTTATATTATATTTCGCACTACTATAATCCCACGGACAATTGTTACTTTTCTTTAACAGGCTTCCTGACACAAATTCCACCAGAAATATTCCTGCTGTATAAACTGCTCCCCTTTCCACCATTGGTTTATTATAAGCTTTAAGTTTTTTACTAATTGGCTTAATCACTGATGCCATACCATATATTGGAAACATCCATATGGATGTCTTTCCTATAAGCTTATAATTTTTTTCTTTAAAACAAGAGGCTGATGTAAAGAGTACCTCAATACACCAGCCTGTTATTCCACATTTTATAAAATCTCTGTTAATTACACTCTTCATATGTGTAATTATTTCCAAAAATATGAATCTTATTCATATAACGGATACTTGTCTGTTAATGTCTTAACCTTTGCCTTAACCTTTTCGCAATTACCTGTTAAATCACTTGCAATATCAGCCATACACTCTGCAATAACATCCATATCCTCTGTATTTAAACCTCTTGTAGTTACAGCAGGTGTTCCAATTCTGACACCACTGGTAATACCCGGCTTCTGAGGGTCATTCGGAATGGCATTTTTGTTACATGTAATGTTTGCGGCATCAAGAGCTATTTCAAATTCTTTACCTGTAATATTCTTGCTTCTTAAGTCAACTAACATTAAGTGGTTATCGGTACCACCTGATACAAGGTCAAAACCTCTGTCAGTAAGACCTTTTGCCAATGCCTGGGCATTATCTACAATATTCTTTGCATATACCTTAAATTCAGGAGATAATGCTTCCTTAAGGCAAACTGCCTTTGCAGCTATAACATGCATCAAAGGTCCACCCTGAATACCAGGGAATACTGCTTTGTTTAATTTATGTTCTAAAGCAAACTCTTCACTTGAGAGAATAAGTCCGCCTCTAGGTCCTCTTAATGTCTTATGGGTAGTTGTTGTAGTAACATGCGCATAAGGAATAGGGCTCATATGCTGACCACCTGCCACAAGACCTGCAATGTGTGCCATATCTACCATTAAATATGCTCCCACTTCATCTGCAATCTCTCTGAATTTCTTGAAATCTATCTTTCTTGGATAAGCACTTGCACCTGCCACAATAAGCTTTGGCTTAGCTTCAAGTGCTATTCTTCTTACTTCGTCGTAATCTATAAATCCATTCTCATCTACGCCGTATGATACTACGTCAAAATATGTTCCTGACATATTTACAGGTGAACCATGGGTAAGGTGTCCGCCGGCATCAAGACTCATACCCATAACCCTTTCTCCCGGTTTTACCAATGCGAAAAATACAGCCATATTTGCCTGTGCACCTGAATGAGGCTGAACATTGGCGTATGTACATCCAAATAATTTCTTAGCTCTTTCTCTTGCCAATTCTTCCACTACATCAACGTATTCACATCCGCCGTAATATCTCTTTCCCGGATATCCTTCTGCATATTTGTTTGTAAGGTGGCTTCCCATAGCTGCCATTACACCTTTGCTTACAAGATTTTCAGAAGCAATAAGTTCAAGATGTGAACGCTGTCTTCCAAGTTCATCTTCCATTGCTTTAGCAACTTCTGCATCTGCATTTTTAATTTCATCAAATGAAAACATAATAAAACCTCCATATATTTATAATCAAACGACACTTAAGCCGATTTTTTCCCTTATTACTTTACCATAACCTTCTATATTTTTAAACTAATTTTTTAATTTTGTTCTATTTTAATCCGAAAAATAATATTTATTAAGGTAAAACTAAAGGAGGATACTATGTACAAAATTCTTGCATTTGACAACGGTCAGCCGGCTATACTTTACCATAACGGACATAACGTATATATGTATACGGCAATTAGAGGACATATCCACCCTGAGGGGATTATTTTTAATGACGTAAAAGATGACTTTAGAATTTATGATGGTAATAAAAAATACGCCTTCTATATATCCACCGACAATAAAATAAAAACTGCAACCTTGTCGGGAAATCATTTTATGGAGTTTTTATCCATTCCTTTAGAAGACAGCAAAAACGGGCGTACTATTGTAAATGTTTCACCTATAATGTGCGAAAATGAACTTTACATATTTTATTGTACTCACAATAACCATAGCAATTTCTGTGATGTTTATTATCTGCTTTGCTCTGCACCAAACCATACATGTCTCATTAAGCGTAACATTAAAAATTATAATGACTTCGATGTGGTAAGCTCTAACAGGAAAACCTATATCATTTTGCAAAATGACTGCTACTACTTAAGTAAAAACGGAACCATTACAACAATTACAAAAAACGGACCTGACAATGTGAATTTAGCTGCTAACGAAACCATTGAACAATTAAAAGATTCATTATCAGAAAAAAGCAGTGAACTAATTAAATGTCAAAAGAAGATTTATGAAAAAAACATGGAAATATCTAATCTTAAATTTACAAAAAAACAGCTTTCCAGACAGTGTGAACAACTAAGCAATTATGTTGGAAAGCTTCAGGATGAATTAAGGAGAATAAAATTTATGTAAATCTCACAAAAAGCTTTATGCATTTGTGTTTTAACATTGCAACTTTTACAAAACTTTTTTATAATCATATTACTGTGTTGTATAATGTGATGTTTTTTTCATTACACAGCAGTATTTTATTATTATATTTTATGAGGGGGTTTTATGCAATGAAGTCAACATTCAAAGCACTATTTCTCGCGCTTACAATGGCATTGTTTGTCCTGCCTGCAGTAAGCACAAACGCTGCGGATATTAACAATATCCCGGCACCGGATTACACACTGAAATATACAGTTGATAAATCCGACACATTTATTTACTCCTATAACGTAAAGGATTTTGGTGCAGTAAGCGACGGCGTTACTGATAACACTAATATTTTCCAGAAATTGCTTAATAAACTTGGCGATTTAGGCGGAGGTACCTTATATGTACCAACCGGAAAGTACGTTATAAAGGGAAATCTTACTATTCCAAAGGGTGTAACTTTACGTGGTGACTGGACAAAGCCATCAAAGAACAACGCATTACCTGATGGGACTTTACTAATGGCGTATACAGGTAAAAACGGCAACGAACGTTCTACGCCATTTATTGAAATGGCACCTGAAACAGGTGTTATGGATCTTGCAATATGGTATCCGGAACAGGATGCGAATAATGTTGTACCATATTCTCCTACTATCAGATATGGTTTAAACAATTACTTCGGAAACGAGTATTGTAACACAAAAAACGTAACTTTAGTCAACTCATACATAGGTATTCTTTTCAATTATGATAACGGTGGAGCTTCTCCTGTTGTTTACAATTTGTACGGAACAACTCTTTACAAAGGTATTGAAATTGACAAAATTGCCGATGTTGGACGAATTGACGGAGTTCACTTTTCACCTGATTACTGGACAAACTCAGGTCTTTCAAACGCTCCATCAAACAAGACTTCTTTCGGGTCTTACATGAAGGAAAAATCAACCGGTATTGTTATGAGACGAAACGACTGGTCATACACATGTAACATTAACATTGATGGTTATATGTGTGGATATGATTGTGAAAAAACACTTTCAGCCGATGACAATGCAACTCCTAACGGTCACCATTACAATTTCAACATAAAAAATTGTAAGACAGGTATCATGATTAATGCTACAAACAGCGTTGGTATCTTATTTGATAAAATCAAACTTACTAACTGTGAAACAGGTATCAGCTTAGGTGATGGTACCTCTGATGTTGCCCAGTTCTTCGACACAACAATTGTTGCATCAAAGTATGCTCTTAGAACTTCTACCACATCAAATACCAAGGTAATTTTTAACAAGTCAAACGTTAAATCAGGTCAGGTATCAATTAACGGTGGTACCCTTACAGCTAACAGTTGTGAGTTTAACAACTTAGCTCCACAGTTATACTTTGGATTATCGGGTCGTGGAATCATAAAGGGATGTTCATTTAAAAACGGAAGAAGCATTTCTAATAATTCAATTTATGAAATCACATTTTCAGATAAAGCTGATATAACAAGTGTTGAAGATTTTCCTGAAATATCATTTGATTTTCATGTGCCAAACAGATGTGTATTATATGATGTAACAAAAGCACCATACAATGCAAGCACCTCTTCTAACGATAATACTTCTGCTATTCAGGCAGCCTTAAATCAGGCTTCAGCAGATGGTGGTGGTATTGTATTTATTCCAAATGGAAAATATAAGGTAAGAGGTCATTTAGATGTACCTTCAAATGTTGAATTAAGAGGAAATGTTGATTTACAGACAGTACCTCACGGTTCAGGAACTATATTAGAAGCATACGAAAACAGAAACAATCCTAACGGCTCATGTTTCATTAACCTTAAAGCTAATGCCGGACTTAGAGGTATCGTAGTTGATTACCCTGAACAGGTATTTGATGGTTCTGAATCATGGATGCCTGCTGAATATCCTTATACTATTCAGGGACAGGGAGCTAACATTTATGTTATTAACTCATCAGTAAGAGCTTCTTATAAGGCACTTGATTTATTTACATATAAGTGTGACAACCATTACGTTGATTTCTTAGGCGGTCACTGTTTTAACGTAGGTGTTAAAGTTGGTAACAACTGTAAAGACGGAAAATTATTCAACCTTATGTTTAACGTTATCGTTTATGCATGTGGTAATGAAAGCAAATTCGGAAGCTTTACCAATATGCCTAACGGTGTAAGTAATGCTCCATTATACAGTTATGGACTTAAATATTTAGATTTCCTTATTTTAGGAGATTGTACAAACGAAATTCTTTATAATGATTTCCACTATGGTTCAGCCCATGGTTTAGTGCTTCAGAACGAAGGAAATGGTGGTCCGTCCGGTTCATCAATGGGTATGGGTATTGATGGTTCAAGTAATTCAATTTATGCCGGTGCCGGAACAAACAAGAGTTTCGATTTATATAATTCACAGGTTGTTGCCCTTAGCAACGTAACAAACGATACATCATACTACTATCTTGATAGTAATTCAGGTATTACTTTAAACCTGTACAACTCAGATTATTGGGGACAGGCATATTATGGCATTAATGCACAGCCTTCTTCAAACACAACATTGAATTTAGTTGGTGCCCACTTCCAGAATCCTGGTCAGAATACTTTTGCAAGTATGTCTGGAAGTAATGCAAATATCATTTCTTCTAACTTAAATCAGAATGGAAATGGTTTTGTAAATTCAGGAAGCGAATCACATATTTCCATAAGTGGTTCCACTGTAAACAACAGAGACAATACCACAACATCCTTTAAATTATGGGATAGTAACCAGAGTGCTTATGCATCTCTTTCATCTGATGGCTTGCTGTCAAATATTTCACGTTCAGGTTGGGTAGCTTCTGCTTCTGCTAATAACGGAAATGCATATAAAGCCTTAGATGCCAATATTGGAACAAGATGGGATACATCCGGTGGTCAGGTATATGGACAGTGGTTTACTGTTGATTTTGGTAAAACATACCAGTTTAATACATTAATTCTTGATACAGCTACAAGTACATCTTCAGATGCTCCTGCAAGCTATGAAATTTACGTAAGTAACGACGGAAATAACTGGGGTAGTGCTATTGCTTCCGGTTCAAGTTCAAGTGGCGTAATAACATTCAATACTCAGAATGCCCGTTATGTTCGTGTAATGCAAACCGGTTCAAAAGGAAATTACTGGTCAATTCACGAATTCTATGCTTTAAATTCAGCAGGTGGAAATGATTTACCAAATGGAACTGTTGACACCGGAGAAATTGATACTCCGGATCCTGATCCAGTTGATCCAATCACAATTAGTAATTTAGTTAAAATTGAAGGCTACCAGATTAGCTCACAACTTAAAGGTTTCAGAGTAATTTCTTCGGTTGAACCAATTATCAACAACTTAAGTGTTGTGTCTTATGGTAATATTTACGGGTATGCTGATATGGGTGTTACAGATTCAGATATGGTTATTGATTCAACAAATCAATATGTAGCTAAATATGAAGCAACACAGGCAGGTATTATTGACCGAAAGTTCGGTTCATCTGACACTGCTACTTACTTCGTGAGAACAATGACTAATAACGGAACTACTGCCGCTGCTTACAATGCCAACTATAAAGTTAGAGCATATGCTGTTTTATCAGATGGTTCTGTTGTATACAGTAAAGTTTATAATTACTCTATATACAAAGTTGCAAGAGTCCTTTACGATTCATGTCGTATGCCTAATGCAGCTTCACACCAGTACCTCTACAATGATATTTTATCTGTAGTTGACAACAATTACAAAAAAGTAGACTATGACTGGGGTTCAACAATTGTAAAGAAGTAAATTACAACTAAAATTTAAATTAGGTAAATAAAAAACAGCTGAGGCCCACGAATAATAATCGTTGTGTCTCAGCTATTTTTATTTAATCCGGGTAAAATCTCCATGCTTCCCAGTGTGAAGCAATTCTTCCCGATGGTCACTGGCTACAATCAAAACATTTTCACCTATTTCAAGCTGCCCTAAAACTATTTTGTCATTTGCCACTTTATAAAAAAAGCTGTTTGATTTTATATACCCTTTTATGCTATTTATATGCTCATATACAGAAACGTATATACTGTCTTCTTTCCCCATTCCCCCTGTTGTATATGCACTTATTAATACAGTACCCTGACTCTTAGCAATAACTTGTCCATTTTTGTCTATGCTAGCTACACTCTCATTACTACTACTCCAATTAATATCTTTTATTGTATCAGGCAAAATATCTGCATTTAATTTAATTTTATCATTTAACTTAATTGATAAATCTTCTTCCTTTATCTTTAATGACTTTGTAATAATATCAAGATTATTCTGTGGAGTATAAACAGAAATAAACAATTTTTCAGTATATGTATTACCATTTCTATGTTCTGCAAAAAAAGCATACACCGTCCCGAAATGTACAAATTCCAACACAATGTATGCTTTTATAATTTATTATATATATATTTATTTTTTAATAATTGCAATGTCCAGTTCTTCTAACTGTTTGTCGTCAACTTCCCCCGGTGCGGCAGTCATAAGACATGATGCATCCTTTACCTTAGGGAATGCAATTACCTCACGGATATTATCCTCACCTGACATATGCATAACCAATCTGTCAAGTCCGTATGCAAGTCCTGCGTGTGGAGGAACGCCATACTTGAAAGCATCTAATAAGAAACCAAACTGTTCATGAGCAGCCTCAGGTGTGAAACCTAATGCTTCAAACATCTTTTCCTGAATGTCAGCCTGATGTATTCTCACACTTCCGCCACCTATTTCTGAACCATTTAATACAATATCATATGCTTTAGCACGGACTTTTCCTAATTCGTTGCTGTCAATATACTTAATATCTTCTTCCATAGGCATTGTAAACGGATGATGCATTGCTAAAAATCTGTTTTGCTCATCAGACCACTCAAACTGTGGGAATTCAACAACCCATAAGAAGTTAAATTTGTTCTTATCTATAAGTTCTAACTGTTCACCTAACTCTAATCTAAGTGCTCCTAAAACATTCCATACAACCTTATTTTTATCAGCGGCAAATAACAGCAGATCACCTCTTTCACCATCCATGGCTTTAACAAGATTGTCTAACTCTTCTTCTGTCATAAACTTTGCAAAGGATGACTTATAAGTGCCATCTTCATTAATGCAAAGATATGCCAAACCTTTAGCACCATTTCCTTTTGCCATATCAACAAGCTTGTCTATTTTCTTTCTAGGCATTGCTCCCTGACCTTTAACATTTAAACCTCTAACCGTACCACCGTTTTCTATAGCTCCGGTAAATACTCCAAAACCACAATCTTTTACTACGTCAGTAACGTTTACGATTTCCATTCCAAAACGTGTATCAGGTTTATCTGAACCATATCTGTCCATTGCCTCCTGCCATGTCATTCTTGGAATAGGAAGCTGAACGTCAACGTCAAGTATTTCCTTAAACAAAGCCTGCAACAATCTTTCGTTTACATCAATAACATCGTCAATATCCACAAATGAAAGTTCCATGTCAACCTGTGTAAACTCCGGCTGTCTGTCTGCTCTTAAATCCTCATCTCTGTAGCATCTTGCAATCTGAATATATCTGTCAAATCCTGAACACATTAAAAGCTGTTTATACAGCTGCGGAGACTGTGGCAATGCATAAAATGCTCCGGGATGAATACGGCTTGGGACAAGATAATCTCTTGCGCCTTCCGGTGTACTCTTACATAATGTAGGTGTCTCAATTTCAATAAAGCCTTCATTTGCCATAAATTTTCTTATACATGTAGTTACATCACTTCTTAGCTTAAGATTTCTCTGTAAATGAGGCTTTCTTAAATCCAAATATCTGTATTTAAGTCTTAATTCCTCTCTTGTATTTGAATCCTCTTCTACCGGGAATGGAGGTGTATCTGCCTCAGATAAAATACGCAATGTTTCAACTGTAACTTCAATGTCACCTGTAGCCATTGTCTGATTTATTGCGCCATCACGCTTTCTAACTGTGCCTTCTGCCGCAATAACATATTCACTTCTTAGTTCTTTTGCCTTTTCAAAAACTTCACCGTCATTTTCGTTAAAAACTAACTGTAACAAACCTGAGCGGTCTCTTAAATCTATAAATATAAGACTGCCTAAATTTCTTCTCTTCTGAACCCAGCCCATAACAGTTACTTTTTCACCAATATTTTGGTTGCTGACTTCTGTACATCTGTGACTTCTGTGAAGTCCCTGCATTGATTCTGCCATATTGTATACTCCTCCTCACTATTTAAGTGGATTTTTATAAAATTCTTTAAATTCATTATATCCCTGAGCCATAAGCTGCTCTTTCTGGAACTTTTTATTCTTGTTCATTCTTGTTACGAGAACCTGCTTACCACTCTTTCTTTCTTCCTGGGCATTAGCAATAACATCACAAAGTGCATCGCCGCTTACGCCTTTTTCTATAAGATAAACAACCTTATCATAGTCTTCCGGAATCTTAAATCCCTGTTCCATAAGTAATAAAACAATTCTTTCAAACCCAATTGAAAAACCGCATGCCGGAACATCGTGACCTGTAAATTTACCAACCATCTTGTCATAGCGTCCGCCACCTCCACAGCTTCCTCCAAACTCGGGAATGGCAATTTCAAAAATTGTTCCTGTATAATAAGACATTCCACGTACCAAAGTAGGATCAAACACGATCTCAAAATCAGAAGACTTTGTTGCTCTTACACTTTCAATAATTTCATTCATCCATTCTTTTACGTCATCTCCCATATAATCTCCCAGTTTTTCTGCAAGATAAGCTATAGGGTCTTTTTGTCCTTCGAGTTCCTTAAATAAATCTGTATATTTTTCTACAGCCTCCGGTGAAAATTCATATTTAATTAATTCTTCTTTTACACCTTCAAGACCGATTTTGTCCATTTTATCAAGAATAATGAATACGCTGTCATAAGATTCCTCCGGGAAACCACTATACGCAGCCATAGCCTTTAATATTCTTCTTTCATTTATTCTGATTTGGAAGTTTTTAAATCCCAACTTTCCAAGAGTTGTTGTTGTTGCAAGAATAAGTTCTATTTCAGCCAGATTGCTTGGATCACCTAATATATCAATATCGCACTGCATAAACTGACGATATCTTCCCCTTTGAGGTCTGTCTGCTCTCCAGACATTTCCCATTTGAAGTGCCTTAAAGGGTGATGGCAAATCATTAGCATTTTTTGAATAATATCTTACAAGAGGTACTGTTAAATCATATCTTAATCCATTATCAACTAAATCCATCTCTTCCTTAGCTGTTTCAAGATTTAATTTTTCTCCTCTTTTTAAAATCTTAAATATAAGTTTCTCGTTTTCACCACCCTGCTTGCTTGTGAGATTTGAAATATTCTCAACACAAGGTGTTTCAATTTGTGTAAATCCAAAAGCTTTATATGTATCCTTAATTACATTCTGTACATAATTTCTAATTTTCATTTCTTCAGGAAGAATATCTTTCATTCCTGTAACGGGTTTCTTACTTAAAGCCATTTTACCACTCCTTTTAATGTTTTTTCCAACCATACAATTTTACTATTATTAATCCAATTTAACAACCTTTTTTCTTTCAATCATTTCATCAATTCTATCTATATATAAATCTACATTTTTCAATGTATCAATTCTTTTTCCTTCTTTTCTGTCTTTAGACAGCAATTTAGTTACCGCTCCTGCACCGGCAGCCCACACATTCTGATAATCACCCATCATTAAAATGTTGTAAATTCCTTCCTTTCCAACCTTAGAATAACCTACATTTTCCTGATTACCAACCATATTTTTCTGTCTGTACATATAATATGGAACCATTTCCATTTTTCCGGCATATTCTTCCGTTATTTTCATTAACCTGCTACTGTTTTCCATGGTCATGTCGGAATATCTGTCCTTTTCCACATTAAGTCTTGAAGCCCTTTTTAAAGCAAGAGAATGAACTGTAATTCCGTCAGGATTTAGTTTAAGAGCTTCTTCCATGGAGTATTTTACCATTTGGGCGTTTTCTCCCGGCAGTCCCACAATAAAATCCATATTGATGTTATCCATACCGCATTTTCTTGCAATGGCAAATGCTTCTTTTACCTGAGAAACAGTATGCTTTCTACCTATAATTTCCAATGTTTTCTCATTCATGGTTTGAGGGTTTATGGATATTCTGTTTACTCCATGCTTTTTTAGAACCATTATCTTATCTTCAGTTATACTGTCAGGTCTTCCTGCCTCCACTGTAAATTCAACTACCGTGGAAAAATCAAAATTATCCTTCAAGGCATTTATAAGCCTGTCTAACTGATTTGGTTCAAGGGTAGTGGGAGTTCCTCCACCGATATATACCGTATTTAGTTCCCTGTTTTTTAGCTTTATTCCAAGATATTTAATTTCCTTTATAACTGCATCTAAGTATAAATCAACTTTTTTTCTGTATTTTTCTATTGGAAATGAGGTAAATGAGCAATACAAACAGGTTGTAGGACAAAAGGGTATCCCTACATACAAACTAAATCCATGTTTATAATTTATTTTTGACAAAATCTGTCGCTCTCTGTCAGCTATATCTATTGCCAGATTTAACTTCTCATCAGATATCAAATATGTTTCTTTCATATAAGACATAATTTCTTTCCGGCTAATGTCTTCTTCCAGCATCATCTCCGGAATCTTAGATGGCCTTATCCCTGTAAGTGTTCCCCAGGGAAGTTTCTCTTTCGTATCTGCACTTAACAGCTTATATAACAATTTCTTTAATATATTCTTAGTTTCTATTCTGTCTGAAAAATCACAAAACATTTCACCTTCTACAGGCTCTTTTTCCTTACTCCACACCGAAATACATATCTTGTTTTTTTCATATTTTACAGATATTTTCCGGTATGAATTTTCAACCCTGTCATTAATTTTAAAGGGATGACCGGTATAAAATGCCTGTACAAGTGATTGTACGTCATATTCAAACTGTGCCGGTTCTATTTGTATATCAATCATTAATAGTACACCTTTTCGCTGTCAATATTTGTTATGTTCATATGTCCCGGATATACCTCTGTCTCTCCCGGTAAAACCAGAAGTTTGTTTTTAATGGACTTAATTATATCAGATTCACTTCCTCCCGGGAAATCCGTTCTTCCTCTGCTTGCCTGAAACAAGGTATCTCCGCTAAATAAAACCTGCTCCTCTTCAATATAAAAGCATCCGCTTCCCGGAGTATGCCCAGGAGTAAGAATATATTGTATATCAAATCCCGCTACCTGAAAGTTTTCACCATCTTCTAAAAACTTATCTCCATTAACTTTTACAGGTTCTCCAAACATAGACGACAGATTCATTCTGCTGTCTGTAAGGACTTTTTCCTCTTTTGCCCCTACAATCACAGGAATATTATATCTTTCCTTCAGCTGATTTACGGCTCCGATATGATCAAAGTGTCCATGGGTAAGCAATATTGCCTTTGGAATCATTTCCAGTCTGCTTACATTAACTGATATTTTCAGTTCGTCATCTCCCGGATCCACAATAAATCCCTCTTTTGTATCCTTATTCATACAAATATAGCAATTTGTGTAGCACTCGCTTACAGTAACACTTCTAATCATTATCTTAGCCATATCAAATCTCCTAATCTTTTATTAACTGCTTGTTCTTTCAATGTCAATTATACTGTCAATGGTTCTTATTTTTGCAATAAGACTATTTAATTCATCTGTACCCTGAATGGCAAAAGTCATTGAAATAGTGGCAATGTCGGACTTACTTGTTCTACTGTTAATACTGTTTACGTCAATATTTCTCTCTGTAAATATCTTTGACAGGTCAGTAAGTATTCCCACACGGTTATGGGCATATATAACGATTTCCGTCATATACTTTCCATCCTGCTCTGATTCGTCAGCAGCCCAGCTTGCCTCTATAAGCCTTCCTCGCTCAATATCCGGAAGATTTATAATATTTACACAATCGGTTCTGTGTATAGAAACACCTCTTCCTCTGGTGACAAATCCCACAATTTCATCTCCCGGAACCGGACTACAGCATTTTGAAAATCTTACAGCCACATCATTCATTCCCTCAACAATAATGCCGCTTTTTGATGAATTATGTTTCGTTCCCTGCTTGTTTCCATTAGCTTCATTTAAAACATCTTCATCTGTAATTTCAATTTTATGGTCTTTATTGTATTCGTCTAAAAGCTTGTTTACAATCTGACCTTCCTTTAATCCTCCATGACCTATAGATGCCACTAGTGAATCCCACTCCTTGTAGCTATACTTAAGCCTTACCTTATCCATATATTCAGGCTTAAATATTTCTGACATTACTATGCCTTTAGACTTACAATACTTTTCTATAAGTTCACGACCTTTAACAATATTTTCCTCTTTATTTTGCTGTTTAAACCACTGGTTTATTTTGTTCTTTGCCTGAGTGCTTTTAACAATTTTTAACCAGTCCATACTAGGGCCCGTGGAATTATTAGAGGTTACAACTTCTACACGGTCACCGTTTTGTATTTTATAATCAATGTTTACCATTTTTCCGTTAACACGGGCACCTACCATCTTGTTTCCTACGGCACTATGAATACTGTAGGCAAAATCAATTGGCGTAGAGCCGTTTGGAAGATTTTTAACATCTCCATTAGGTGTAAAACAGTAAACTCTCTCTGAGAACATATTAAGGTCATCTTTAAGTAAATTTAAAAATTCCTTGTTATCTGACAAATCTCTCTGCCATTCAAGAATCTGCCTTAACCAGCTAATCTTCTGTTCCTCATTATCTCCCTCACCTGTGATGTTTTCTTTATATTTCCAGTGAGCAGCGATACCATATTCAGCGGTTTTATGCATTTCGTATGTTCTAATCTGAATTTCAAAAGGCTGTCCGTTAGGTCCGATAAGGGTAGTATGTAAGGACTGATACATATTCTGCTTTGGCATGGCAATATAGTCCTTAAATCTTCCCGGAACCGGTGTATATTTCTCATGAATAATACCTAATGCACCATAACATTCCATAACGCTGTCTACAATAATTCTAACAGCAAATACATCGTATATCTGGTCTAATGTTTTATGCTGCATTGTCATTTTCTTGTAAATACTGAAATAATGCTTAACACGTCCGTCAATAGTAGCCTTAATTCCTGCTTTTTCTATATATCCTGCAACTTCAGCAATGAGATTACTCATAAATTCTTCTCTATGCTCAAGTCTTTCATGGACACCTTCAACTAATTCCTTATATTTTTCAGGTTCAAGATATCTTAAGGCAAGGTCATCTAATTCTATTTTAATTTTAGAAATACCAAGTCTATCTGCGATTGGAGCATAAATATCCATTGTCTCCCTTGATTTTTCTTTTTGCTTTTCCGGTGTCATATATTGCAAGGTACGCATATTGTGAAGCCGATCAGCTAATTTTATTAAAATAACTCTGATATCCTTTGCCATGGCAAGAAACATTTTCCTTAAGTTTTCAGCCTGTTCCTCTACCTTGTCAGTATCATAATCCAATCTGGTAAGTTTGGTTACTCCATCTACTAAATCTGTTACTTCCTCACCAAATTCCTTTATCATTATTTCCCTTGTGGCAGATGTATCTTCCATAACATCATGTAAAAGACCTGCCATTATGGATTCCTTGTCCAATTCCAGGTCTGCCAAAATAAGGGCAGTATGAAGAGGATGTATGATATAAGGCTCTCCGGATTTACGTTTCTGGTCACCGTGGAAATTTTTGGCAAAATTATACGCCTTCTCTATCATATGCAACTCATCTGCCGACGGATGATAATGTTTAATTTTGTCTATAAGTCTCCCGTATAATTCCTCAGGGGTTGCCTGTTCTTCTTCTTTTGGAATTACACCGTGATTTTCGATTTTTACATTGTTCATATTATTTCCCTTCATATGCTACAACTGAATCTACTCTATATCCTTCTAATTTCTCTCTACCTTTTAATCCTGCTAATTCCATAAGGAATACGCAACCAACTACAACTCCACCAAGTCTTTCTACTAAATCAATAGCTGCTTTTACTGTTCCGCCTGTGGCAATCAAATCATCAGTTATAACAACTCTCTGTCCCGGTTTAATGGCATCTACGTGAATTTCAATTTCAGCTGTACCATATTCCAAATTATATTCTTCTGAAATAGTTTCACAAGGCAGTTTACCTTTCTTTCTAACCAAAACAAAGCCTTTATTTAAAGCATACGCAATAGGTGTACCCAAAGCAAAGCCTCTGGCCTCTAAACCTACAACCACATCAAAATCCAGATCTTTTACCTTATCTATCATGGAATCAATAGCTATCTTAAGCCCGTTAGGATCCTTCATTACTGTTGTAACGTCTCTGAAAATAATACCCGGTTCCGGAAAATCAGGTATGCTTCTAATGTACTTTTCTACCTCATGCATTTTATCTTCTCCTTCTTGCTATATAATTATTTATTTTATAGTTGTCATAATTATATATTACCACAACCCTTTTAACAAAATCTATCTATTATTATTTGTAAATTTATCCTTCCGTTATACTCATTTATTTCCGGATAGTATGTTGCCATAATTTCCAAATTATTCTTTTGACCCTGAAGGGCCTTATTTACCTCTTCCTCACCGAATTTTTCAGACAAAAATGCCATAAAATCAACGGCACTGTTAAACTTAACTGCAGTCATTCTGTAATGATTTTGATTTTCTACAACCATTTTTATTACATTCCCTGATTTTCCCAGTATTTGCAAACTGATAATCTTTAGATTTTTTTCTGCAAAAACCGGCTTTTCATTGCCTTTTCCATAGGGCTTAATAATCTCTAACTGATTTACGAAATCCATTGTAATATATTCCAAAGGCAGGGCAATGTCAATCCATACCTTTAAATATAAATCTTCTTCCGTTAAATTACAATTTTCATTTAACATTTTTCTAAATAAATCTATATTTTTTTCTTCTAAAGATATTCCCGCTGCCATTTTATGACCACCAAATTTTGTAAGCAAACTTTTTACCTTTGTAAGTTCTGAATACATATCGTATTCCTCAATAGAACGACCTGATCCTTTAACTCCCTGTTCAGCATCTGTCAGGACAAACGTAGGCTTATTATACTTTTCTCTTACCCTTCCTGCAATAATTCCTGCAATGCTTTCATGACAGTCTTTAAGGTATAAAACCAATACTTTGTCATCCATATCCTGTGCCATTTCAATTGCTGTCATGGCTCCTTCATTAGTCATATCCTTACGTTCAGCATTTAATTCCACCAGTTCTTTTGCCAAAACTTCCGCCTTTTGAGTATCTATGCAATCTAATAACTCCGTGGCACGTTTTGCCGTGTCTAATCTTCCACTGGCATTTAGGCAAGGGCCTATAACAAAACCAAACTGATAAGATGAAAGATTATTTTTATCTAACTTACAGGCATTTATTAAAGCATTTATACCAATATCATTACAGTCTTTTAGTTTTTTAATGCCCTGTTTTACTATAATTCTGTTTTCTCCCTTTAAATCCACTACGTCACATACAGTTGCAATAGCAGCGTAAGGAAGTAACTTATATAATTCGTTTTTGCCTATGCCTTCTGTTTCAAACAATGCCGATATAAGCTGATATGCAACCATGGCTCCACACAGCTCTTTAAACGGATAGGGGCAGTCTGCCTGTTTGTGATTTACCACTGCATCTGCATTAGGAACAATATATTCTCTTTTTCCATCAGTTTCTTCAAAAGGTACCTCGTGATGGTCAGTAATAATAATATTCATTCCAAGAGATTTGGCATATTCCACCTGATTATAAGCTGAAATACCGTTATCACATGTTAAAATAGTATCAATACCGCTATCATAGGCATTTTTAATTAGTTTTTCGTTTATACCATAGCCATCTTCTATTCTGTGGGGAACTACAAGGTCTATATTTGCCCCTAACTTTTTTAATGACCTAAATAAAATATATCCGGAAGTTATTCCATCAACATCATAATCGCATATTATTCTTATTTTACTTTCATGACTGATTTTTATTCTTAGTATATCAACAGCCTTATCCATATCTTTAAAAAGCCATGGAGAACTTATTTTTTCCAAATCACCATTTAAATAATTATAGATGTCCTCGTCACCTATTACATCTCTGTTTCTAATTATCCTTGCAATTATCGGACTGATATGAAATTTTTCAGAAATATGATTAAAATCTGCCCTTTTTGTCTGTAAAAACCATTTCTCTTTCATAATAATTATGCCTTGTTCCTAAATAGTATTTTAAAAAGAAAAACGGCACCACCATTTAGATGGTACCGTTAAATACTTCTTAATTATTTTTCTTTGTCGTACTGTTTACCTTTTAATACATACCACAATGCACCTGTAACAAATACTGATGAATAAGCACCGGCTACGATACCTACCATTAATGGTGTTGTAAATTCTCTAATAGATGAAACACCCATAACGAATATCATAAATACAGCAACAAATGTAGTTAATGATGTGTAGATACTTCTTGTAAGTGTTTCTGTGATACTTCTGTCAATAAGACCAATCATTGTTTCACCACGCTTCATAACTGCCTTATTTTCTCTAATTCTGTCAAAGATAACAATTGTAGCGTTTATTGAGTAACCTACTATTGTAAGAAGGCAGGCAATAAACGTTGTTCCAACTGTAAGTCTTGACAATGAATAGAAACCAACAACTATAAGTACATCATGAACTAATGCTATAACAGCTGCTAAAGCAAACTGAATATTCTTAAATCTTAACCAGATGTAAATCAACATACAAATTGTAGCAAGAGCTGTAGCAACAACGGCATCTCTTCTCATTTCAGCACTGATTGTATCTGAAATTTCTGTATCATTAAAGTTCTGCTCGTCATCCTTTGCCTGATACTTGTCAATCAAAAGCTTCTTAAATTCGTCCATTTCATCTGATGACATTTTCTTTGTCTTAATAGAGTATAAGCCCTTTGTACCTGTATCCTTCTGAGCCTGTACATCTGATGTATTTAATGTTTTCTGTATTTCAGGTTTAATTGTATCGTTGAATTCATCGATAGTGTAATCCTTATCAAACTGAACGCTTATAGATGTACCACCCTTAAATTCAATACTATAGTTAAATGCTTCATTTCCTGTTGCCACATTGTAAACAATTGAGCCTAAGCCAATAACAATAACAACTATTGAAATTGTAAACCAAACTTTTCTCTTTTCAACAAATTTGATAACGTTCTTTGCTCTTTCCTTGCCATAAAATCCCGGTTTCTGGAATCCCATGTAATATAACATCCATACAATTCCTCTTGAAACAACAAGGGATGTAAATAACTGAATGAAGATACCTATTGCAAGTGTCATGGCAAAGCCTTGAACTGTTCCTGAACCTCTCCAAAGAAGAACTAATGCTGCAATAAGTGTTGTAACGTTACCGTCAACGATAGCTGATGTTGCTTTCTTAAATCCAATAGTGATTGCATTCTTAACTGACTTACCGGCTGCAATTTCCTCTCTGATACGGGCATAAATAATAACGTTAGCATCAACTGCCATACCGATATTAAGAATAATACCTGCAATACCCGGAAGAGTAAGTGTAAGGTCAAATCCGTTAAGTGCAAGAAGCATTAATTCAACATATGATAATAATGCAAAACCTGCAGCAAGACCAGGCACTCTATATACGAAAAGTAAGAATAATACAATAATAACAAACGCTATCATACCTGCCTGAACACTCTTTGATAAAGCATCTCTACCAAGCTGTGCACTCTGAACACTATGACTTAATTCATCCAATGAAAGATCAAGTGAACCAATCTTAATATTATCTGCAAGTGTCTGTGCTTCCTCTAATGTAAAGTTACCTGTGATTTGAGCCTGTCCACCGGTAATTGACTGATTAATTTTCGGGTCACTAAGAACCTCATTGTCATAAATAATGTATGACTGCTGTCCAACATTCTGAGATGTCATTTCACCAAAAATTTTTGTTCCTGCTGTATTAAACTGTAGGTCTACAGCATTCTCTGCTTTTCCTGTCTTTTCATTAGTTGTTGCCTGACCTTTAGCATCTGAAACACTGTCACCTGTAAGCCATACCTTATAATATCCGTCATACTGTCCACCTGTTGTGTTCTTTAACTGGATATATTCCTTGTTTTTAAGTTGCTCATCTGTAGGTGTTGAATCAGCCTTTGTACAGAAATAAAGTGAACCCGGCTTACCTAATTCTTCAAGAACCTTGTCCGCATCATATGCACCCGGGATTTCAACTGTAATTCTATCATCACCCTGCTTATAAGCTGTAGCTTCTGTACTAAATGTATGAATTCTCTTCTCTAATTTTCCTCTTGTAGCTTCAAGAGAATCACTGTTTAACTTATCACGGTCATCTTTCGATACCTGATATGTAATGCTTACACCACCTTTAAGATCAAGACCCTGTGTAATATACTTAGCCTGTCCGCGATCCCCTACACCAAACAGAATCACATAACCGGCAAAAGCCATTACTGCAAGTGAAAGTATAAAAAATACAATCCCTTTAGTTTTGTTCATTTTAATTTTCATCTTTTAACCTCTTTCTTATCAGTCAGCGTCGGCTAACGCTGCTTTTATCATTATTGAGCATTCCACCCTTTTTCTCTGCATTTCACATCCGATATCATAAGCATCATTAATTGTGCCATGAAAATTATATGAGTTTGCAGCACAACCGCCACTGCAATAAAATCTTGCAAAGCAGTTTTTACATTTTTCTTTTGAATACACATTACAGTCTCCGAATGTGGAAACAATATCTTTACGGACAATTCCATCATTTACATTTCCCATAAGAAAATCTTCGTTTCCAACAAACTGATGGCATGGGTAAAAATCTCCCCATGGTGTAACTGCAAGATATTCAGTTCCTGAACCACATCCCGATAAGCGCTTATACACGCATGGTCCCTGATTTAAATCAATCATAAAGTGGAAGAAATTAAAGCCTCTGCCTTCCTTCTCACGCTTTATGTATTCAAGTGCAAGTTTATCGTACTCTTCCATTATTGTCGGTAAATCCTCTTCCCTAATGGAGTACGGATCTTCTTCCGGACCAACAACAGGCTCAATTGACATCTGTTTAAATCCTAAATCAGCAAAATGTTTTACATCTTCAGAAAAATCAAGATTATCTCTTGTAAATGTACCTCTTATATAATAATTGGTCTGATTACGGCTTTCTGCAAGCTTTTTGAATTTTGGAACAATAAGGTCGTAACTTCCTTTTCCGTTTCTAAATGGTCTCATTCTGTCGTTGACTTCCTTACGACCATCAAGACTAATTACTACATTAGACATTTCCTTATTCAAATACTCCATAATCTCGTCGTTAAGAAGTACACCATTAGTGGTAAGGGTAAATCTGAATTTCTTGTTGTATGGCTTTTCTAACGAACGTCCATATTCAACTAACTGCTTTACAACCTCCCAGTTCATTAATGGTTCACCACCAAAGAAGTCTACTTCAAGGTTTACTCTATTGCCTGAATTTTTAACAAGAAAATCCAGGGCTTTCTTTCCAACCTCGAAACTCATAAGTTCTCTTCTTCCGTGATACTCACCCTCCTCAGCAAAACAATACTTGCATGCCAGGTTACAATCATGGGCTATATGCAGGCACAAAGCCTTAACCACGGTCTGACGGTTCTCCTTAAACTTTTCAACAAACGGCTGATATATGTCTTCGGTAAACAGTTGTCCATCTTTTTTTAATTCTTCTATTTCGTCAATTGCCTCTAAAATATCGGACTCATTATACTTATCCTTCAGTTTATCAACAATTTCAGAAGAAGAAATATCTTCAAACAACTCTATAGCATCATATGTAACGTCGTCAACCACATGCACTGCGCCACTGTTAACGTCCATTACAATGTTATATCCATTGCTTTTATACTGATGAATCACTGTGACTTCCTCCCTTTTTAACGCATTATAACAGAGTCGAAAATTCGGCTCTGTTATAAAATAATGCCATATAAAATTTTATTTGTTTTCGCAAGTCTGGTTTCCTACTGTACAAGAAGTCTTGCAAGCAGACTGACATGATGTCTGACATTCACCGCATCCGCCTTTTTTCATTGTGTCCTTTAATGTTTTTGCATTTAATGTCTTAATATGTTTCATGGTAATCCTCCAAATCTATTTTGTGCTTATTTATGTAAAGCTGCACAAGTCTTAGGTTATTATATCACAATATGGTATTTTTTCAAACGTTTTCTTTATTGTATCAAAATCCTGTTAAAATCGTTTAAAATCATTCCCCTATTATCCTATCTCACCTTTAACTAAGCATTCCTCCTATTGTTCCTGCCACCACGGAAACAATACATCCTGAAAAGAGTCCTACACTTCCTGATGAGACGCTTCCTTTTGAAATTAGTGCTGTGAGGAAAATTATTGCAAAATAAATCAGTCCGGCTAATGCTCCCCACACAAATTTTCTGCTTTCCATAACCTTTCCCACTATCACCCCACCACAAAATGACGCAATTCCATAAATTATCAACACCATTATTTTTATTGTTGCCACAGAAGGTGAAATTTTAAGAACCACAAAAGCAATTAGTGCCAACAATACTGTACTTATAATCATTTGTATCAATGTTTCCTTTAAAAATAACACTGCAACTTTTTTCATAATTTATTTACCGGTAATACCAGCCTTTCCTAACGTTTATATAATAATTTATATTATGAAAGCGTATAATTTATTACGGTTTGTTGACTTTAAATTATCTATATTGTACAATCGACTCTAACAGGCTTTTGCCTGAAATATTTTTTATAAGGAGATTTATATGGGACCCAGTGACATAGCTCTGCTATGCATATTATTTGTTTTATTGTTATTCTCGGCGTTTTTTTCATCAGCCGAAACTGCTCTTACTACATTTAGTAAAGTAAGATTGAGAATGCTTGTTGATGACGGAAATAAGAAAGCTATTGTACTTGATAAGGTACTTAGCAATTCCAGAAAGATGCTTAGCACTGTTTTGATAGGTAACAATATTGTTAATATTGCTGCTTCTTCTCTTACAACAGTTTTAGCCCAGCATATTTTTGATGTAAACATAGTTGTCAGCGTTTGCGTAGGCGTACTTACACTTGTCATCATTATTTTTGGTGAAATTATTCCCAAAACGGTAGCAACTCTTCATGCTGAGTCAATTGCATTATCTTATGCAAAGCCAATTAAATTTTTTATGTTTATTTTAACTCCGGTTATTTTTGTGCTGAATCTGTTTTCCAGCTTTCTGTTAAAAATATTCAGAGTTAACGTAAATTTAAATTCAGCAGCTATTACTGAAGATGAATTAAGAACCATTGTGGGGGTTAGTCAGGAAGAGGGTATTATCGAAGATGATGAGTACGATATGATTAACAACGTTTTTGATTTCGGAGACACATGTGCTAAAGACATTATGATTCCTAAGGTTGATATAACCATGGTTCCTATTGATGTTTCATACGATGAGCTTTTATCTGTTATTAAGTCAGATAAATTTACCCGTATACCTGTTTATAAAGATGATACAGATAATATTGTGGGAATTATCAACATTAAAGATATGCTTATAAATGAAGTAAACCGTGTAAATTTTGATGTTAATAAATTAATGCGTGAACCTTATTATACTCACGAAAAAGAAGAGCTTAATGACCTTCTTATAGAAATGAGAAATAATGAGCCCGGAATGTGTATTGTTTTAGATGAATATGGTCAGGCTGAGGGCCTTATTACATTAGAAGATATTGTGGAAGAAATCATAGGTGATATCCACGATGAGTTCGACCAGGCTGAGGAGCTTGCTGTCAGACAAATTGGTGAACATGAATACATTGTTGAAGGCTCAATTAATTTAGATGATTTCAATGACGAATTGGGTACTAATATAGATTCAGAAGATTATGAATCTCTCGGTGGACTTATTATTGAACACTTAGACCGCCTACCAAACAAAGGTGACAGTGTGAAAATTGATAACTGCAAACTTACAGTTATCAAAATGGATGATAAACGAATTGATTTGGTTAAGGTTAAAATTGACCATGAAGATGACACTCCATCTGATGAGGTTAATTCAGAATCTGACAAATAGTTTTGTGGTATATATAACCCCCCGTAAGGTATCGATAAATAAATACGAAACATTCCCGTAGATTGTATTATGTATGATATAATTTACGGGATTTTTTATTTCAATATTTTTAGTAATTTTTGGATTTTAATAATTCTTTTATTCTTTTTTTGAATTTATGTGATGCGAGCAGTTGGATTTTAATTTTTATTATATCCATATTCTAGTCATCCCTATTCCAGTCATTTCCATATCTCACCATCTCATCTGCTTCTTAAATATAACTATCAAAAAAGCAGAACTTCAATGTTTTCTTTCAACATAAAGTTCTGCTTATACTTTAATACGATATTTTATAACTGCGAGTATCTCCATTTTCTTCCAATATTAACCCCTATATTAAAGCAATACGCTGTAGATATCATAAACAACATCATTAAGCCTATTCCAAATAATATGCCCGTAATCAAGCGCTTAGTGTTATTACTTTCATACTTTGTTTTTGCCTGTATCAAACCATCTGTTACAAGAGGAATTAATAAAACAAAAAACACCCATATATGTAAATTTTTCAAAAAGAAATATCCTATAGGAGTTACTATAATT
>NZ_HF991865.1:37529-40782 GCF_000432355.1 Eubacterium sp. CAG:161 | reverse complement strand
GAGTTACTATAATTCCTATAAGTTCACCTGTACACCTTGCGCATATTGGAAACTGTTTTCCATGAAAGAAAAATGAACGTTCAGGTCTTTGATGGCATCCAAATATGATGGGTAGCCATTTACATAACCATCTTTTCATGCCACATTTCTAAAATCCTGTAACACTTGATGAAGCACCATACATTCCTGCTCCTACGCCTGCTACAATCACTATAATGTAGAATAATATTGAAATACCTACGCTAACTAAAGCACCAATTCCTGCGGCTTTAGCTGTTTTTGGCTTGGTGTCCTTCCACACAAGGAATAAAATCAAACCTGCTAAAGGAATACAACATCCCAGTAGCCCCCAGCCTATTCCTCCATTATCAGATACATATGGTGTGCCATAATCATTATTATTCGTGTTCTTTGTATCTCCTCCACAATATGGGCATTCAACTGCATTGTCATCAATTTCTTTTCCACAATAGTTACAATACATTTTTTCGTCCTCCTATCCTTTGTTATTAAATATATTACCGTTTGATTGTAACAATTCATTTATGTAATTTCAATACAAATGGCACATTTTGTCATTTTTCTGCCTTAAGCACAAAAAATCCCACAAAATATAGTATGTTTGCACAAACCAACATTTGTGGGATAAAATCCATATTAATTAAAATTTCAATATAAATCACAAGCTCTTAAATTTACAGTTTTTCCCAAAGTTTGCCCTGCTTTTCTTCACAGTATTGGCAGCTGTATAAACCATTCTTTTTGTCTGTTAGTACAAAAACATGGTCTAACTCCTGCTCAATAGATGTAATGCATCTTGGGTTTTTGCAATGTAATACATTAACAATCTTCTTTGGTAGCTTAAGATCTCTTTTTTCCACTAATTTACCGTCAGTGATAATATCAACTGTGATATTATGATCAATAAATCCTAATATATCAAAATCCACAATATCTAAGGGACCTTCTACTTTAATTATGTCTTTAACTCCCATTTTTTTACTTCTGGCATTTTTAATAATAGCAACCTGGCAATCTAATTTTTCCAAATTAAGATAATGATATATAGCCATTGCCCTTCCTGCCTGAATATGATCTAAAACAAAGCCATTTGTTATTTCATCTATATTTAGCATATTATACTTCCACCTCCAACAATGTCAAAATAAGTGCCATTCTCACATACACACCAAACTGTGCCTGCTTAAAGTACACAGCCCTTGGATCATCATCTACTTCAACAGCAATTTCATTAACTCTTGGCAGTGGATGCAAAATCAGCATATCATCTTTTGCTGATTTTAGTTTCTTTTTGTCCAAAATAAAGCTATCTTTAAGTCTTATATAATCCTCTTCATTAAAGAATCTTTCCCTTTGAACCCTTGTCATATAAAGCAAATCAAGCCCACCAATTACATCTTCAAGTCTTGACACCTCTTCATACTGAGCTCCTGCTTCTTTTATATTTTCAATGATATATCCCGGAACCTTAAGCTCCGCCGGTGAAATAAGGACAAATTTTACATTATCATATCTAAGCAATGCGTTAATAAGCGAATGCACTGTTCTTCCAAATTTCAAGTCACCACACAATCCAATTGTAATATTATCAAGTCTACCCTTAAGGGTTCTTATTGTCATTAAATCCGTCAAAGTCTGGGTAGGATGCTGATGTCCTCCATCCCCTGCGTTAATAACAGGAATACCTGATTTTTTAGCTGCAACTAAGGCTGCACCTTCCTTCGGGTGTCTCATGGCACATATGTCTGCATAACATGATATAATTCGTATGGTGTCTGAAACGCTCTCCCCTTTAGATGCGGAGCTTGATGATGCCTCGGAAAATCCCAAAACACTTCCGCCTAAATTAAGCATAGCTGCCTCAAAGCTTAGTCTTGTTCTTGTGCTAGGCTCATAAAAAAGAGTGGCAAGTTTCTTTCCTTTGCAACACTCTTTGTATTTTTGAGGATTCCTTTCAATATCGCCGGCTAAATTTAATAACTTATCCAACTCTTCTACAGTAAAATCCAATGGACTAATTAAATGTCTCATTTCACCCTCCATTCATATGTATTTTTTGCTAATAAGATAATACATTATTGAGGTGTAATATTCAAGGGTATTTACTTATTTTTTTTCACTATTTATTTAATCTTTTTGAATTTATAAATATTACATTTTCCGGTAATCTGGTATACTATTATAAACAAATAAATTTTATGGCAGTGTTTTTCCTTAATTGCTTAGTGATAACGGAAAATCGTGCCACATTACAGATAGGAGCAAATTTATGACACCACAATATTATAAAGAATTGGAAAAATATTTAAGTTGTGTTAAGACAAAGATAGATTTTAAGCCTGATGTTGCAATTGTTTTAGGCTCAGGTCTTAACAAACTGGCAGAAAAAATCAATGTAAAGGAAACTATTAGTTACTCAGATATTGACGGATTTCCCATAAGCACCAATAAAATGCACGCAGGAGCTTTTATTTTCGGATATTTAGGTGACGTTCCGGTAGTCGCTATGAACGGAAGAATCCACTACTATGAAGGTTATTCCATGAATCAGGTTGTTTCACCTATTCGTCTTATGAAACTAATGGGTGCAAAAAAGCTTATTCTTTCTAACGCCGCCGGTGGAATTAGCGATAACTTAAATGTAGGGGATTTAATGATGATTACAGACCATATTTCATCTTTTGTACCATCTCCTTTAATTGGACCTAACATAGATGAACTCGGCACCCGTTTCCCTGATATGACCAGCATATATGACAGTGAAATATGCAAAAAAATAAAAAACATAGCAAGGGAAAACAATATTGACTTAAAAGCAGGTGTATATCTCCAGACAACCGGACCTAACTACGAAACACCGGCTGAAATTAATATGTACAAACTTCTCGGAGCTGACGCTGTTGGTATGAGTACCGTATGTGAAGCCATTGCCGCCGTTCATTGCGGATTTAAAGTATGTGGAATAAGCTGTATCACCAACAAAGCTGCGGGAATAACCGGAGAGCCTTTAAGTGATGAAGAAGTGGGCGTTGCTGCCTCTAAAGCATCTGATAAGTTTTGTCTTTTAATTGAAGAACTGGTAAAAAGAATATAAAAAAATGCGAGCAAGACTGTAAGCCGGGTTATGTCTTGGATAATCATCTATCTAGACTTATTGTTGCCAACAAGTTCAAGCAACCTACCCGAAAGCTGGCGGGCCACCATATGCTTTCTGCTCGGTCTTGCTTCGGAT
>NZ_HF991865.1:13156-37513 GCF_000432355.1 Eubacterium sp. CAG:161 | reverse complement strand
TGCTTCGGATGGGGTTTACATTGACCTTTGATGTTACCACCAAAGCGGTAGTCTCTTACACTGCCATTTCATCCTTACCTAAAAAGGCGGTTTTATTTCTGTTGCACTTTCCTGGGAGTCACCTCCACCGGCCGTTAGCCGGCATCCTGCCCTGCGAAGCCCGGACTTTCCTCTCCTGCGTCCTTTCGGCAATAGCAGCAGCGATTATCTGTCTTACTCACAATTATTTAAACTAACATAAACTTATTAAATTTTCAAGTATATAAGTTTCTATTTTTCATACATCCACCTTTTCCTGCAAAATTTCACCTGCACTATACCGGGAATATACTTCCACCAACAAACTCCCTAAGTAAAGAATTTTTAGGAATATTTTCCTTTGGCACTGCCAAAACATAATCTAAGAACTTAAGAAGTCGCTTCGCCTCAAAATACTGCTCTGAATCCTTTGGTACGCTAAATAATGCCGGTTCTGCATATGTTTTTATAACTGACAACTCATAAACCATGGCAGAATTATATATGGCATCTGCACTTTCCTGATATGGGAAAATATTTTTTTCTTCTCCCCTTCTAACCCTCTTCCACATTTCAATGGTTCCTTCTGCTGAAGTTCCACGGGTTCTTACATCCCTTACAATTCGTCTCAATAATCTCCAGTCTGATGTGGCAATTCTGTTATGCTCATCGACATTAAGCGGTGTCAGGGCACTTACATAAATTTTGTATTTTTTGTCACTTGGAAGGCTGTATGAAACTGCATCGTTAAGGCAATGTATTCCCTCAATTATCAGCACATCATCTTCCCCTAACTGAAGATATTTGCCATCAAAAACTCTTTTCCCCACAACAAAGTCAAAATCTGGTAATTCTACCCTTTTACCTGCCAAAAGCTGTGTCATCTGTTCATTGAAAAATTCAATATCTACAGCCTCTACCACCTCGTAGTCTAACTTTCCATCTTCATCTACAGGCGTATCCTCTCTATTGACAAAATAGCTATCCATTGGTATCGGATGAGGTTTTAATCCCTGAGCTATGAGCTGAACTGCAAGCCGGTGAGAAAATGAGGTTTTACCTGATGATGAAGGACCTGCAATCATAATAACCTTTACATCTTTTCGCTTAGCTATGTCCGATGCAATATCGGCGATTTTCTTTTCCTGAATTGCTTCCTGCACCAGCATAATATTATTAATTTCACCACTGGTAATTTTATCGTTTATCTGACCGATAGTTGAAACCCCCAGCATCTTTGCCCACGAAGTAGTTTCCTTAAGCGTATTGTAAACCTTATTCTGGGGCTTAAATTCCGGAACTTCCTTTGGATTTTCTTTTGTTGGAAGTTGCAATACAAAACCTTCATCATAAGGAATCAAATCAAAGTATTTAAGACATCCTGTAGAATATGCCATATATCCATAGAAATAGTCCTCAAAGCCTTCCATTTTGTAAACATTTACAGTTGAAGCTCTCCTGTACTTAAGAAGATGTTCCTTATCCTTCATACCGTATCTTCCAAACTTTTCAATGGCCTTAGCCACTGATACAACCTCTTTTGTAATTAAAATATCACGTTTTACAAGAGCATTCATTTCTTCTTTAACCTGTTTAACAAAAGCATTGTCTACTTTAATGCCTCCGTCCACTGCACAGTAATAGCCTTTGCTAACAGAATGTTCAACAGATATTTTTCCTACATTTGACCTTCCTGCCACCTTATAAAATGCCTTTAGCATCATAAAGGTAACACTTCTTTTGTAACATTCGCTGCCAATGTGACTGGCTGTAGTTATAAATTTTATTATACAGTTTTCCGTTAAAACATTAGACAGCTCACTTAATTTGCCGTTACACACAGCTAAAATTATGTCATTTTCGTAAAACTTTTTAAAATCCTTTGCTATTTCATAAATTGTTGTTCCATCTTCATATTCGTATGATACATTTCCTATGTTTACACTAATCATATATCCTGTACGCCTCCCTGTTTAAATAAATTATATTTTCAACTTCCTGCATATTATCACTTTTATTTGCTTTCATTTTTTCAAAGATCTCTGCAAATTTTAAATATTCTTTTTCTAAATACACTTTTAAAACCAAATCTTTATTGTCTAATAGTATTTTTCCATATTTCAACTCCACATCACTATACATATGAAGTTTTTCGTCATTTTTTAATGCTTTTATAATCGTGTAATATTTTCCACTGTCTATCAGCATTTTTTCATCAATTATTTCCCAGTTATTTTCAAGGAGATACTTTCTTACTAAGTCAACCCTTCTGTGGGGAGACAAAACCAGTTCATTTATGCCTTTTATGTTTTTTCCACGACTTAATATATCTACAATCAAATCTCCACCCATTCCGGAAATAATTACCCCGTCTACCATATTGTCCTTTAGTTTTTCCATTCCATTTGACTGAATAGTTTCTATCTTGTCGCTAAGACCATGAATCGCAATATTTTTGTCCGCTATTTTTAGAGGACCTTCATTAATATCCATGGCATAAACCTTACTACAAATAGAATTTTCTACTAAATATATAGGCACATACCCATGGTCTGTACCTATATCTGCGACTTTTTTTCCTTTAGTAACCATACCGGCCACTGCTTTTAATCTTTCTGAAATCATATATTAACCACTCATCTAATTTAATGAAACATGTATTTTCTGTAACATGCTCTGTTCTTTTATTATCTGTTGTAACTGGGCAATATCCGATGCCTCAGCCGCCTTTTTGTCAAGACTCTCTTTTTTGATTTTTAAAACAGCATCATTTATAGCCTTTTCCTGCTCTGCCAAATCTAAATTAGCTCTTATAGGTGACACGAAAAGTTCTGCCACCATTTTATGTTCAGCTTCATCAGTAAAATAATTCATAATTTTGGCAGGATTTGCCTCACCATTTTCCATTTGCTCCCAAAAAAGTGAAGCAACCTTTCTGTAGAAATCGTCTATAAAATCCTCAGGGGAAATAACCTTTGCCACCTTGTTAAACCAATCCGTTCTGTCTAGAACCGAAGCTAAAAGTATTCTTTGAGCCTGCATAGAAGCATCTTCTTTTTTTTGTTTTTTCTCCTGATAATCTTCGTAGGTTTCCTTTTCTTCCTTACCTACATAAGTAAGTCCGGTCTTTTTTACCAGCTTGGCGAGACCATCCTTTGGTATTTTAAAAATCTCACACACAGATTCTATATAATTTTCCCTTTCAATTTCATCGTTAAAATCAAGAATCATTTCAGCAACCTTTTTATGAAATGCTGTTTTTTCCTGCGGGTCAGACATATTGTATTTTTTTTGTTCCATGGCAACCTGAAAAATAAAATAATTTGTGGCATTTTTTATTCTCTCTTCATATGCCTCTTTTCCCATTGCCTTAATAAATTCATCAGGGTCCTTATAAGGTTTCATGGATAAAACCTTAATTGACAGTCCCACATCCCTTAAATAAGGGATTGCCCTGAGAGCCGCCTTTATTCCTGCCTCATCACTGTCAAAAGTAAGAACAACCTCTTTAACATATCTTTTAATTAAAGATGCATGCCTTGATGTAAATGCCGTTCCAAGAGCTGCCACTGCGTTATTAAAGCCTGCCTGATGAAGGCTTATAACATCCATATATCCCTCGCAAATAAGCATATAATCCTTTCTGGAGCTTCTGGCAACATTTAATCCATAAAGATTACGGCTTTTGTCAAAAACCTTTGTTTCCGGGGAATTTAAGTATTTAGGCTTACCATCTCCCATTACACGGCCTCCAAAGGCTATGACTCTGTTATTAGCATCCATTATGGGAAACATAACACGATTCCAGAATTTGTCATTTACCCCACGTTTTTCGTCGTAGGTAAACAATCCTGTCTCTTTTAATTCTGAATCATTATAACCCTTGTTTTTTAAGTATTTGTAAAGGTTATCGCTATATTTATCAGAATATCCCAGACCAAATCTTAATATAGTTTCATCAGATAACTTTCTCCCTGAAAGATAGTTATATGCCAGCTTTCCTCTTTCTGACTTTAACAGATAGTGATAATATTTGGCGGCTTCTGTATTTATTTCAATAATTTTTGTTTTTAAATCCTTTTCCTGCTTAGCTTCTTTTGAATATTCCATCTTTGGCAACTCAATGCCTGCCCTGTCAGCCAGCACCTCCATTGCTTCAATAAATGTATAATTTTCATATTTCATCAAAAAAGATATTACGTTGCCCCCTTCGCCACATCCAAAGCAGTAATACATCTGTTTATGGGGTGATACGGAAAAAGATGGTGACTTTTCATTGTGAAAAGGACAAAGTCCAAAATAGGAACTGCCTTTTTTCTGTAATTTAACGTAATCCCCTATCACATCAACTATGTCATTTTCCGTTCTTACCTGTTCTATAATATCCTCTGAGTAAAACACTTTATCCTCCTAAATGCCTTATCACATATTCCATGATTTCGGCACAAATATTTTTTCAAATACGGCAACTGAATACTGGTCGCTCATTCCTGCAATATAATCACAAACCACTTGTTCCGGATTTTCTCCCTGCTCATTAATCAGATAAATAAATTCCTGTGGCAGCTTATCAGTATTGTGAAGAAAATAATCAAACATGATTTTAAGCATCTCCGTAGCTTTGGTTTCCTCACTTTTTGCCCTTGGATTAGTATACACGCTTTTAAACATATAACTTCTAAGTCCCATCATGGCATCATGTACCTGCTTTGACATTAAGATATCGTCTTTTTCATAGCTGTTTTCCACTATGTCGTGAACTAATTTATCCAATCTCTTCTTAGTAGTATCTCCTAATATTTCCCTGTAAACCGGCGGAATATCTTCTTCACTTATTATTTTTCCTCTTACAGCATCATCAATGTCATGATTAATATAAGCTATTTTATCAGACAATCTCACAACCTTTCCCTCAAGAGTTGAAGGATTTCCACTGGTTCTATGATTTACAATTCCGTCTCTTACCTCTTTTGTAAGATTTAACCCTCTTCCGTTGTTTTCTAATATTTCCACAACACGTATGCTTTGAAGATAATGTTTAAATCCTAAACTACACACTTCATTAAGAGTTCTTTCTCCTGCATGGCCAAAAGGGGTATGACCCAAATCATGTCCCAAAGCAATAGCCTCCGTTAAATCTTCATTTAAATCAAGAGATTTAGCTATGGTTCTTGCTATCTGGGATACTTCTAACGTATGGGTCAGACGGGTTCTGTAATGATCACCCATAGGCGACAAAAAAACCTGCGTCTTATGTTTCAATCTTCTAAAAGATTTGCAATGAATGATTCTGTCTCTGTCCCTTTGATATACTGTTCTTATATCACAAGGTTCCTCATACCTGTCCCTTCCCTTGCTTTCACAACTTAATGCTGCATAGGGACTTAGTGTCTTTTTTTCCAATTCTTCATTTTTCTGTCTGATATTCATAATCTACCTCCGAAAAATGCTCATATCCGGTACCAATACGCATCTACCAATATACATTTTAGTATACAACACATTTTATTATTAATAAAGAGTTGAAAATTTAATGAGAAAGAGCGTTGCATGGAAAAGTTTGAATTTTTGATGGATGTAAAATCGATGAGTTATGTCTGTTTAGAAGAAAATTTTTATTCTATTGTTTTTAGGATATGTTTTTATTATTTTTGGGCTTTTGTGGGAATTTTTAAGTTTTTTTAACTTTTTTAAAAAAAGTGTTGACACTCCCTTGGCATTATGGTATTATTTTTCTTGCGTTTGAAACGTATGCGGAAGTGTCGGAACTGGCAGACGAGCAAGACTAAGGATCTTGTAAGCATTGCGCTTGTGTGGGTTCAAGTCCCATCTTCCGCATTTTGTTTTTCAAAATGGAAGTCTTTGAGACTTCCATTTTATGTATATAAACAAATATCAATTATGCAGTTGTGGCGGAATTGGCATACGCGCATGATTCAGGTTCATGTCCGGGTTAACTGGGTGTGGGTTCAAGTCCCATCAACTGCATCAAAAATCCTTAAAAGTTGTAGTGTCATACTACTGCTTTTAAGGATTTTTTGTTTGTTAAAAGCTATTCTCCAGCCCAATAGCCTATACTTACCTCCGAAACGCCGACAATGCCTGCCCATAGATACAAAAACTGTTATGCCGGTACCTTCAGCAACCAACACAACAGCTCTTATCTCTTATTTATTCACTTGTTTTCTCTATACCCGCTTCTCCTAAAGTGGTTTCTTCTGCCTCTTTTCCTGTGGTTGTTTCCTCTACCGTTGTAGTTTCTTCTTCCTTCATGTCATCAACAGTCTTAGAAAAAGCCGTTACTAAATCAGATGATATAACATATACATTGTCATCGCCCTTTACCATCATATAATATTTGGTTGAATCATACGGGTTTGCGTTTCCAATGTATATAATATACTCTTTTCCATCCTTGTCTGTAACCTTGATTGTATTTGTAGCAGCGGCCAACTCATCTCCTGACTTTATGAAGCCATAATCTTCTTCACTGCTTACATTATCAATTTTATCCTCTGCGTCTATTTCTGCCAGTTTTGACAGCATTTCAGACTCAATGGTACTCTTTTTAAGTTTCACGTCTTCCTGACCTGAAATTTGCCATTTTCCGTCATTTTTCTTAATTTCCAAGGTACTGTTACTTAACACATAAGAAAAACTCTTTACATCCTTGTAGTCATCTAACTGAAAAGCAACTATTTTGCCTGCTTCTTCTTCCTTTTTTTCTTTCTTGTCAAAGTGACTGCTCATAACAAAATATCCAACAATGCAGACAACTAAAACAACCACAATGACGCCAAACTGAATAAACTGTTTTTTCATTAATATCTTCTCCTTCTAACCCATACTGCTATTCCTGCTAATAACACAATAATAGGTACCACAATTGCAATCAGTATTCCGAACAATCTTGTGCCTGACTCTGTAACTGTAAGTGTAACCGGAGTCATGCTTTTAGCCGGTACGGATATTGTTTCAACATCCGTTTTAATATATTCTTTTAACGCATTATTTACAATCTGTGTGTTTGAGCTTTGTACCATATTATCTACAGTATCCGCAAGAGAATATACTGAACCGAATACCAACAGATTCGATGTGACAGATGTAGTTGTTTCACTATTAGATGAATCTTCATTTGTTGTTTCTTCGCTTGTTTCAGCTTCACCGGTTGTCTCTTCGTTTCCTGTTGTTGCTTCCTCTGACTTGCTACTCTTGTCACCTGATGTTTTCTTAGTTATTTTTTTTGAGGCAGAAACAACTGTATCAAAAGGTCCTGCCACATCACCTTTTCCCTTCTCATAAGATGTAGCATTAGATGGATTTGTCTTTAATACGGAATTGTCAGAAGTTGATGCTAATGCAGTGTATGAAGCACTTGTATCATCACTTTCTGCCTTCTTTAATCCCATAGTATATGGTGTAAATATATAACTTGTAAGTCCTGATGCATAACCTGTAGAACCTTCAGCAAATCCGTAGAATGGGCCATACTGGGTTGCATAACGTGAACTGTCGTTTTCTGCCACAAGACCATCATAAACCTTAACATTATATTCCTCTAAAATAGAATAGAAATTAGGCTTATCAACACCAACACTGGCTTTTGCCTCTAATGCGGCGATTACATTTCCACCTTCCTTAATGTAGTTCTTTATTACATCAGCTTCATCCTTTGAGTAATCTGTTTCAGGTCCTAGCAAAAGAACTGCTGAACACTCATCAGTAGAAATTGACGATTTGCTTAACAAGTTAATTTCTTTAATTTCACAGTTATACTTTGAAATTATATCCTTCAAATTCTCCATTGTACCAAAATTATTAGAATCTGATACTATTTCGTTATGACCTGTAACCTGATAGATTTTATAGGTAGAATTTGAACGTACATAAGAAATCGCACTATCTAACTGTCCTTCACAGTCATAGGTTGTAGATGCAGATGCACCTGAATAATATGCTGAATTATCTGTAACATAAATGTTATTGTAATCAACAACCTTTGATTTTTTATTTGATGCGTTGTATACAATAATACTTCCGGCTGTTGGTGCAGTATCAGTGTATGTTTTGTAGAAGTTAGGGTATCTGTTTGTATCCTTATATTCTACTTTTATGTGTTTTGATGCTGTTTCGTATCTTGCTAATGTCTTTTTAATTGTAGAATCCACTTCTGACTTAGAAGCCATAACATATAAGGTAATATCCTTATCAAGTCCCTTTAGCATTTTCATTGTATCACTTGAAATAGAGAAAAGGGATGTAGATGTCATATCCGCTGTTGCCCATGCTTCTTTAGATGTTATGGTACCTGCAATAAGGTTTACAAAAACAACCAATGCAACTACAACAGCTATAAAACCTGTACTGAAAATTCCCGTTCCAATAAATTTCTTTGATACATTCCATCTTCTCTTCTGAATTGACTGGCATGTAAGAAACAAAAATACAGCTGTTAAAGATATGTAGTACACAACATTTGACAAAGTAATTACACCATTTAAGAAATCCTGCATAGGTGAATATAAATCAAAACATCCAAGAATTTTTGTGAGAATATTTCCATCTGACGAAATCATGGATGTAAGAGAACCCATTAAGTAGCCAAGAAGTAAAACTACAATACTTAATATTGCAGATATTACCTGACTTTCTGTTAATGATGAAATAAACATGCCAATGGCAATAAATGCAATTCCGTAAAGGAATAATCCGAAAATATTAGTATATGCTGTCTTAAAAGGCATATTTCCGAATTTTGACAAAATCACCGGGTATAAACACATTATAAGAACCGGTATGGCAAAAATCGTTGTTAGTGCCATAAATTTTCCCATTACAATTTTTCCAACTGAAACAGGTGCAGTAAGAATTAACTGGTCCGTTTTGAGCCTTCTTTCATCTGCTATTATTTTCATTGTAAGAATAGGAACCGTAAATACCAGAATAAAGAGACTCTGGTATACCGGATACATACTTGTCAATCCATTTTGTAAATTATAGTATACAAAAAATATACCTGCTACTAATGTTGTAACCGCAATAAACAAACATGCGATAACTGATGTAAAATAAGATTTTAACTCTCTTTTATATATTGCAATCATTACTTATTTTCCTCCTTGTGGGATATTTCATTTAACGCTTCAACTTCCTTGTCGATATCCTCCTGAAGCTCCTTTTCAGCTTTGCTTTTACCTATTCTGCGCTTTTTCTTTTCCGGAGCTGCATAATCCTTCGTTAATTCAATAAATATGTCCTCAAGAGTCTTATGCTTAAAGTCCATCTTTAAAATAGGTAATCTGCTATTGGCACATGCATAAAAGATTTTCTCACGTACATCATTTTCCCTGTCACTTATAATTGTAAGGTTAACATTATCTGACTTATCAGATTTTGTCATTTCATATTTTCCTACATCTGATACAGTTCCCATCATAGCTGTAACTGCATCCTTGTTGCCTTTAATCTCCATTTCAAGAACATTTTTTCCTGCCATCTGGTCAACTAATTCCTTTTCGCTACCGGCAGCTACCAGACATCCTCTGGAAATAATATATATGTAATCACAAACCTCACTAATCTCTGATAAAATATGAGAGCTTAATATAACAGTATGTTTTTTCCCTAACTGCTTTATAAGCTGTCTGATTTCAATTATCTGTTTTGGATCAAGACCAACTGTTGGTTCATCCAAAATAATTACTTCCGGCATACCAATTAGTGCCTGAGCAATTCCCACTCTTTGCTTATAACCTTTTGACAGATTTCTAATCAGCCTGTTTTCCACTTGATCAGTCTTTGTCATATTTAAGGCATCCTCTATATTCTTTTCTCTTTTGCCTTTAGGTATCTTCTTAAGTTCTGCCACAAATTTCAAATATTCTCTTACAGTCATGTCCTGATAAAGAGGTGGCATTTCCGGAAGGTAGCCTACACACTTTTTTGCCTGTTCCGGTTCCTTAAAAATATCACGTCCGTCAATTTTTACCGTTCCGGAGGTTGCCCCTATGTAACCGGTTATAATATTCATTGTAGTAGATTTTCCTGCTCCGTTTGGTCCTAAAAACCCGTATACCCGTCCCTTTTCAATTTTTAAATTCAAGTTATCCACGGCTAAGTTATCGCCGTATTTTTTCACAAGATTTTCAATTTCAATAACGCTCATTAATATGCCTCCTACTATTTTAAACCTCATTGATAAATATTATATTTTTATAATGTGTTTTAAATTAGTAAAATTTGTGTTTTAAATTAGTTTATTTTGTGTTTAATTTGTGACCAATGTTACATAAAATAATTTTACTATAATAAAAAAAGACCTAAAGTGACCATTAATCACTTTAAGCCTTTTTATTAATTAGAATATATAATTAAAAAATATATTATGCTAATTTTTCTTTAGCTGTTTCAACTAACTTTGCAAATCCTTCTGCATCATTAACTGCCATTTCAGCTAACATCTTTCTGTTCATTTCAACGCCTGCTAACTTAAGTCCATACATAAACTTGCTGTATGAAAGTCCGTTAATTCTTGCAGCAGCATTAATTCTTGCAATCCATAACTGTCTGAACTGTCTCTTCTTCTGCTTTCTTCCTGCATATGCGCTTGTCAAAGCTCTCATAACTGACTGCTTCGCTACTCTATACTGTTTTGATCTAGCTCCTCTATAACCTTTAGCGAGCTTTAATACTCTATTATGTTTCTTTTTAGCGTTCATTCCGCCTTTAATTCTTGCCATTTCTATTTCCTCCTACACTAGATTAAAATGCACTGTTCCAATTCACCTTCTAATCTGAAATAATTACAGATAAGGTAAAATTTTCTTCATGTTCTTTACGTTTGTAGCATCAGCTGTAGTTGCTTTTCTAAGATTTCTCTTTCTCTTAGCTGATTTTTTAGTTAAAATATGTGATTTGTAAGCTTTATTTCTTTTAAGCTTTCCTGTACCTGTCTTTTTGAAACGTTTTGCAGCTGCTCTGCTTGTCTTAATTTTTGGCATGTCTTATTCCTCCTTAATAATCATCTAAAGCTTAACGCTTTTTTTCTAAAAACATTGTCATGTTTCTGCCTTCTAATTTTGCCGCTTTGCTAACCTGCGCAATGTCTTCTAACATTTTTGCAAAGTCATCCAAAACATGTGCACTACTACTAATATGAGCCATCTCTCTTCCTCTAAAACGAAGAGTAACCTTTACCTTATCGCCTTTTTCAATAAACTTTCTGGCATTATTTGCCTTAGTTTTTAAATCATTGATTTCAACGTTAGGTGAAAGTCTGATTTCCTTTGTTTCAACAACATGTTGTTTCTTCTTGGCTTCTTTCTCTCTCTTCTGCTGTTCATAACGAAACTTACCATAATCCATTATTTTACATACAGGTGGCTGAGCCTTTGGAGCAATCTTTATTAAATCAAGTTCAGCTTCGTCTGCTAACTTCTGTGCATCTCTTGCAGACATAACGCCTAACTGCTCTCCATTTGTTCCAATAACACGAACTTCTTTATCTCTAATCTGTCCGTTAATCATTAATTCGCTAATAGTATTGCACCTCCAAATTATTTTTCATTTTCAAAACAAAAAAGTGGATAATCCAAACAGATTATCCACTAAAATACAAAAGAAGTGATAAATAAAAATCATTACCACATATAAACCTCGACTCGCCTAATGCGTCTGGGTGAGGGTGGATACCCTGCTTGATTTCACAACATTAGTATACTACCATCATCACTTTTAAATGTCAAGAGTTTATATATATTTTATTTTATTAAATTTTCCGTAACATACGTTCATCACCAAAGGTAATGCTTAGCATGTACATTCAAAGCTTCCACATTCTGTCTGGCTCTGATGTGTTGCACCATTTCCATCAATGGTAATCTGGGATGCATGACATTTACAGTTATCGTTAAATGTGCATCTTACTGCATCGCATCTTACATCAACTGATCCTTCAGGTCCACAGTCACACTTAGAAGAAAAGTTATCTCCCGCTTCCCTAAAATCACCACAGTAGGTTGCATCTGTAACTGTTGCATCTGTACCTCCTACTTTAATGCCATCTCTACAGCACATTGACTCCTTGTTATAGTAACAATTTTTAACAGTACAATTTAACTTTGTCATAATAACCTCCACAATATTAATTTCGGTAAAAACCGATACTAATATTGTGGATTTTTTATTATTAATTATTCAAAACTATTTGCTTTCTTCCATCTCAACTTTTCTGATTTCTTTAGTATCAATTTCCTTACAAATCTGCTCAATAAAAGTATCTAAACTCTTAACACCCTCATCTCCTGCAAATCTGCTTCTAACTGATACAGTACCATCTGCTTCTTCCTGCTGTCCAACCACAAGCATATATGGAAGTTTATCAAGTCTTGCTTCACGAATCTTATATCCGATTTTTTCAGAACGTGAATCAACTGTAACATCAATGTGTCTTGCCTTTAATGCTTTTGCTACAGACTGAGCGTATTCCTCATATTTTTCTGAAATAGGAAGAACTCTAACCTGTTCAGGACAAAGCCATGTTGGGAACTTTCCGGCATATTTTTCAATAAGCCATGCCAATGTTCTTTCATAACATCCGATAGAAGTTCTATGAATAATGTAAGGTCTGACCTTATCACCTTTTTCATCAATATAGTACATATCAAACTGTTCAGCTAACAATGCATCCCACTGTATTGTAATCATTGTATCTTCCTTGCCGTATACATTCTTTGCATTAATATCAACCTTTGGTCCGTAGAATGCAGCTTCTCCCACGTCTTCTACAAAAGGAATATTAAGTTCTGTTAAAACATCTCTGATATCCTGTTCTGTTTCGTTCCAAACTTCCGGTTCACCAATATACTTATCCTTATTTTCAGGATCCCATTTTGAAAGATGATATGTTACATCCTCCTCTAATCCTAATGTCTGGAGACAATACTGAGCAAGGGCTATACAATTCTTAAATTCCTGTACCATCTGATCCGGACGAACAATTAAATGTCCTTCTGAAATAGTAAACTGACGAACTCTTGTAAGTCCGTGCATTTCACCTGAATCTTCATTTCTAAACAATGTAGATGTTTCACCGTATCTGCAAGGAAGATCTCTGTAGCTCTTCTGACTTGCCTTATATACATAATACTGGAACGGACATGTCATAGGACGAAGGGCAAAAACTTCTTTATCATTCTCTTCATCTCCTAAAACAAACATGCCCTCTTTATAATGATCCCAATGTCCTGAAATACGATATAAATCTGATTTCGCCATAAGTGGTGTCTTTGTACGAACATATCCCCACTCGTTATCCTCTAAATCCTCAATCCATCTCTGGAGCTTCTGAACCATTTTTTCTCCCTTAGGCATTAAAAGAGGAAGTCCCTGTCCAATTACATCAACAGTTGTAAATAATTCCATTTCACGACCTAACTTATTGTGATCACGGTTCTTAGCATCTTCTAACTTTTCAAGATAGCCGTTAAGTTCATCCTTGCTGTCAAAGGCTGTTCCATAAATCCTCTGAAGTCTTGCCTTATTTGCATCACCTCTCCAATATGCCATAGATGATGAAGTAAGCTTAAATGCCTTAATTCCCTTTGTAGACATAAGGTGTGGTCCTGCACATAAATCAACAAATTCACCCTGACTATAGAATGAAATAACTGAATCTTCCGGTAAATCCTTAATAAGTTCTACCTTATATGGTTCATTTCTATCTTCCATGTATTTAATTGCATCTTCACGGGGAAGTGTAAATCTCTCAAGTTTAGCACCTTTTTTAATGATTTTTTTCATTTCGGCTTCAATCTTGTCTAAATCTTCCCTTGAAAATGGTTCACTGTCAAAATCATAATAAAATCCATCATCAATTGATGGTCCAATGGCAAGTTTTGCATCAGGATATAAATTCTTTACAGCTTCTGCTAACACATGTGATGTTGTATGTCTGTAAGCTGCCTTTCCAGCTTCATCCTTAAATGTAAGAATATTCAATGTACAATCCTTGTCAATAGTTGTTCTTAAATCAACAACTTCTCCGTCAACTTCTCCTGCGCAAGCTGCTCTTCCTAATCCTCCTGCAATGTCATAAGCAATATCATTAACTGTCATTGCCTCTGCATATTCTTTTACTGAGCCGTCTTTTAAAGTAATTTTCATTTTCCTGGTCTCCTTATCCATTTATTTTTTGAAACATAAATAGGTAATAAAAAAAGCCCCTGTTTATGTTTCCATAAACAGGGACGTAATATACGCGGTTCCACCCTGATTGCCAAATAAATTGGCCTCTCATTACGATTATAACGGAATCACCGTGCTTGATTAGAGCCACTCAGAGGTAGTCTTCAATTACCCTTCTGTAAGACACTTCCAACCATGGTGCCTCTCTCTGTTACCCTCCGGATAACCTACTGTCCTCGTCATCGTTTTAACAATTTTCATTATAACACCTTAACCGATGTTGTCAACCTGAATAATCTAAAAAATAATGCCATTTTTTCATTATTTTTCTTTTTTAATATACCAACTATTTAGTATAAAATTCCTGAGCAAAATACGTTTCTACACATGTAGTATTCCACTGATTTACATATTCTTTTGTATAGCTGCTTATACCAATATATGTAAAATCCCTGCTTAACATATTCTGTCTGTGCCCTTTAGAAGCATAAAGATTCTTGTATGCCATATTCACAATCTTCGCCCTTTTACTTGCCGCATCAAGATTGTATGACAGATTTTCGCCAATGGCACTTCCAATTTTAAATCCCACATCTCCGTATGCTGTCTTATAAGCTGACCCATTAGGTCTTGTGTGAGCAAATATCTTGGCAGCTTCCTTTGCACGTATATCAGCCACCTTTGTAACTTCACTTTTTAAAAGTAACGGCTTTACCTTTGTCTTAACTCTGTCTTTATTAACAAGGCTAAGCATTATGTAAATATTCCTCTGATTATAAACCTGATCTATATTGCTATAATTAGTTACCGTGACCGGACATTTAAACGTTTTACCACCACACTTTGCCATAACTGTACAACTACCTACTGCCTTTGCTGTTATTACTCCATTACTAACAGTTGCAATTTTTTCATTATTTGAACTCCATGTAATACTTCCACTACTATTTAATAGTTCTAATGTAAAGGTTCCATTCTGTGTATCTGAAATTACAGATTTTTCATCTTTATATGTTACACCATAAAGATTTATATGAACTTCCGAAACGCTAAATGTTGTGTCTTTATATTCAACCACTTTAACTACCTTTTTAGGTATCTTTTTAACTTTAACACTACATTTTAACTTTTTACCACCAACCTTGGCAGTAACTGTTGCTTTTCCAGCTTTCTTACCGTAAACTACACCCTTATTGCTTACCTTTGCAACTTTTTTATTTGAACTGTACCACTTTGCTTTCTTCTTTGTTCCTGTAACTTTCAGTTTTATTGAATAACCTTCCGTCATGGTTATCCATGAATAATTCAATCTTGCTTTAGCCTGCACTACACTAACATCACCGAAACAAATGAAAGCAAATGACATAATCCATATCATAAGCATTAAGATAGTTTTCGCACCCCTCTTGTTATAACTAAAAATACTCTTTTTCATATTTTTCCTCTTTTCGATGTAAACCTGTGCAGACATCAATAAAGCCAAAAAATTAGTCTATCCGATCATTTCTTCTAGACTAACTTTAGCATTTTGTATTGTTTTTGTAAACAAATCCTTATTGTTTTTTATTATTCTTTATTGTTTTATTGATAATTAAAATGCACTTTCGATAGTGCAAATTAGCATTATAGAAAGTGCATCCTTAAAAATACATTATTTTATTTTGTAATTGTAGCTTATTTTTGCATTATCAAATACATATTGCTGTGCCTTGTCTAACAAAACAGCTTCTTTCATTTCATCTTTGGTGTAAAGTTTCTTCATTTCCTCTACACTGTCAAGATTAACTTCCTCATATTCATTCTCATACATTTCTTCAATTTCATCATCTGAAGCTTCAAGTCCCAAATCCTTAACTAACTGCCACATAACGAGTTCTGACTTTACATTATAAGTATACTCTTCATCTAACTTTTCATCTGTATACTGATACTGTTTCTTATATTCCTCAACAGATATGCCTTCATCTTTAGCCTCAGCCTCTATATGTCCGTCAAGCTCTGCTACAATATCATTATACAAATCAGCCGGATATCCACTCATAGTTGCATTATCTACAACCTTCTTCCACAAACGTTCTTTAAGATTTGATTCTATAATGTACTGCTTTTCCCATTCATAAAGTTCTTTAGCAGTTGTAACACCATATAAATCTTCTAAATTTTCCTTAACCCACTTATCAGTAACCTTATTAACAACTAATTCAGATACATCTCTTACCTTAATTTCCAATTTAACTTTTTTACCTGAATAATCCTCAACAGAACCTGCTAATTCCTTTGCTTCATCGCCACTTACTTCTAAGGATAGCTTTTGTCCTGCCTTTGTTCCAATAAGCTTGTCATATACCTTTTTATCCGCAGCATCATCATTTTTACCAATATAAAAAGATGCTTCTTTCATAGATAAATCGTCAACTTTTTTATTGTCTATATACGCTACAATGTCCACATCTACCTGATCTGTTTCCTTTGCAGCTCTGTCAACCACATCATATTCGTTAGTTTCATCAGCAAGATTTTCGTCCCATTCTTCCTGCGAAATTTCATCCTCTATGCCTTTTACCTGACCTAACTTTATGTATTCTTCCGTATTATAGCCGACTTCCTTATTAATATCACTCTTTGGTTTAATAACCTTCGCCCAGTAAACTACATCGGCAAATACAGCTAATATAACCACAATGATAATAGGAACAATAAGCTTCGCCGGACTTATTTTCTTTTTATCCGTTTTTGCATTATCCTCAATGCTGTCATTAACATTATTAATATTGTTTTCTTCCACTACATTATCTCCTTTTGGTATTTTATTAAATTAATTCTTTGTAAAAAAAATACAAAGGATCCTTATCCTAAAAGACCCTTTGTATTCTATCATATATTATTAAATTAATACACCTTTTTCATATTTTTTTCACATTAAACTTCTGTAGTGTAGTTTGGTGCTTCCTTTGTAATATGAATATCATGTGGATGACTTTCCTTAAGGGATGCAGCTGAAATCTTAACGAATTTGCCTGTTTCCTTAAGTGTCTCAATATCCTTAGCTCCACAATATCCCATACCTGAACGTAAACCACCCATAAGCTGGAATACAGTATCTTCAAGACTTCCCTTGTATGCAACTCGTCCTTCAACGCCTTCAGGAACTAACTTCTTCGCATTTGTCTGGAAATATCTGTCCTTGCTACCATTTTCCATAGCAGCAATACTTCCCATGCCTCTGTATACCTTGTATTTACGTCCCTGGAATAATTCAAAATCTCCAGGTGCTTCATCACATCCTGCAAACATTGAACCCATCATACATACGCTACCACCTGCAGCAATAGCCTTAACAATATCACCTGAGAACTTAATACCACCGTCTGCAATAATAGGAACACCATATTCCTTCGCTACCTCGTAGCAGTCCATAATAGCTGTAACCTGTGGTACACCAATACCTGCAACAACTCGTGTTGTACAAATAGAGCCAGGTCCGATGCCAACCTTAACTGCATCTGCTCCTGCTTCAATTAAATCTCTTGTAGCAGCTCCTGTAGCAACATTTCCTGCTATTACCTGAAGATCCGGATATTCTGCCTTAATCATCTTTAATGTCTTAAAGATATTAGCTGAATGTCCATGAGCTGAATCAATAACAATAGCGTCAACCTTTGCTTCTACCAAAGCTTTAACTCTTTCCATTACATTAGCTGTGATACCTACAGCAGCACCACATAAAAGTCTACCCTGCTCATCCTTAGCTGAAAGAGGATACTTAATCTGCTTTTCAATATCCTTAATTGTAATAAGACCTTTAAGATTAAAATCATCATCTACAATTGGAAGTTTTTCCTTTCTTGACTTAGCTAAAATAGCTTTTGCCTCTTCAAGAGTAACTCCTTCCTTTGCAGTAATAAGTCCGTCTGATGTCATAGACTCTTTAATTAATTTATTTTCATCAGTTTCAAATTTCAAGTCACGGTTAGTAATAATTCCAACTAACTTTCTTCCTACAACAATAGGAACACCTGAAATTCTGAATTTTGCCATTAAATCATTGGCGTCTTTTAATGTGTGCTCCGGTGTTAAATAGAATGGATCTGTTATAACACCATTCTCAGAACGCTTAACCTTGTCAACTTCATCAGCCTGCTGTTCAATAGTCATGTTCTTGTGGATGATTCCAATACCACCCTGTCTCGCCATAGCAATAGCCATTCTGTATTCTGTAACTGTGTCCATTCCTGCACTCATCATAGGAATATTCAATTTGATTTTTTTAGTAAGATGTGTAGTAAGGTCTACCATGTTAGGTGTCACCTCTGAATACTGAGGTACTAATAACACATCATCAAATGTAATTCCTTCACCAATAATTTTACCCACTGATTTTTCCTCCTAATAGTTTAATATGAATTTATTGTTGAAAATACTAACACCGGAAAACCACTTTGTCAATGACAAAATGGTTTCCTAAAAAATTTATTTTTTTACGATACTCGGCTTAACATGATACATAGCATCTAATACTTTTTCGTTTGGTTCAAATATAACCTGCTTACGTCCATCTGAATCATTAACAATCATAGAATAGAGATTAGCGTTTCTGCATCTTGTTGAATAATCTTTCGTAATCGTATTATTAATTTTGCTCACAACTTCATCAGACATTGAAGGAGCTACAATTTCAGCATTTTTAATATCATAGCATGCAATTGTCTTTCTCTTTCTCTGACCCATAATCTTGTCAATGGATAACTCGCCATTTAAAAAAGAATACTCGTATTCCACGCTGGTATATCCCCAAATAATGTATGTTACATAAATAAGCAATGCTGTGATGGTAAGTCCTAATGCACCAATAATCAGCATACTAAATATACCTGCAAGTACAAAAATAATAGCAATCGCCCTCATTAAAATACCGGAAATACTTATTTTTTTCTTTACAATCTGTTCCACAAATACTTCGTCCATATTTTCCTCCGTAATCTCACCGCTGTTTATTCAACTGATGCTATATAATAGTAAACCGGCTGTCCACCTGAATATACTTCAACTTCTAAATCAGGTAATTCTTCGGAAAGCTTGGATGCCAAAGTTTGTGCTTCATCTTCCGTGACACCTTCACCATAGTAAATACTTACGATTTCAGAATCTTCATCCTGCATTTTCTTAATCATATCAACAGTTGTTGCTGTAATATCATCACCAACTGACAGGATTCCTTCATCGCCGATACCCATGATATTTCCTTCTCTAATTTCTTTATCATCAATAACCGTGTCTCTTACGGCATATGTGATTTCACCTGTTTTAACATAAGACATACTGTCAGTCATAGCTTCTTTATTGTCTTCTGCTGAATTATCCTCAACAAAACCTATCATTGCTGAAATTCCCTGAGGAATAGTCTTTGAAGGAATAACTATAACATTCTTATCCTCCACAAGGCTTTCAGCCTGATTTGCAGCAAGAATAATGTTTTTGTTATTTGGTAAAACAAAAATTGTTTCTGCATTGACCTTTTCTACAGCATTTAAAATATCTTCCGTGCTAGGGTTCATAGTCTGTCCACCGGAAATAATGTAATCAACATTTAATCCCTTAAAGATTTCATCTAAACCTTCTCCTACTGATACTGCAATAAAGCCATATTTCTTCTTTGGTTCATCTGTCTTTTTCTTTTCTTCTTCTGCCTTCTGCTGTTCAGCAAGCTTCTCAGCATTCTTAATAAGTCTCTCGTGATGCTCCTCACGCATATTATCAATTTTCATTCTTGATAATGAACCATATGTCAAAGCTCTGGTAAAGGCTTCACCAGGCTGGTTTGTATGAACATGTACCTTTACAATCTCATCATCAGCCACAAGAACAATTGAATCACCAATCGACTCTAAAAATTCCTTGAAGGACTTTTCCGTTTCATCAGACATAGGCTTATCTAAATTAATGATAAACTCTGTACAATATCCAAACTTGATATCTGCCTCTTCCATAGGTATATCGTCTTTATTAATGCCTGATGGCGCAGATACCTCATCAAGAGTATAATCAACTTCTTTGCCAAGGAATGCATCATATGCCCCCTTTAACACTGTCATAAGACCCTGTCCGCCTGAATCAACTACTCCTGCCTGTTTCAAAACCGGTAACATTTCAGGTGTCTGGCTTAAAACATAATCACCATGCTTTATAATTTCATCAATAACAACTGTCAAGTCATCAGTTTCACCCAGCATTTCACATGCCTTATCAGCCATGCCTTTAGCTACTGTAAGAATAGTTCCTTCCTTAGGTTTCATAACTGCCTTGTAAGCTGTCTCAACCGCCTTAACGCATGCTCTTGAAAGTACCTCGGTGTTAATTTCTTCGTACTTCTTAATTTCTCTGGTAAATCCTCTGAAAAGCTGTGACAATATAACTCCTGAGTTACCTCTTGCACCTCTAAGTGAACCTGTAGAAATTGCCTTCGCCATATTTTCCATGGTAGGCTCTGTAATTCCACCAACTTCCTTTGCTGCTGACATAATAGTCAAAGTCATATTAGTTCCGGTATCTCCGTCTGGAACCGGAAAAACATTTAGTTCATTAATCCATTCCTTTTTTGCTTCAAGGTTCTTGGCACCGGCTATAAACATCTTCTGCAAAGTCTTTGCATCAATAACTTTAATTCCCAAATTTTTATCCTCCTGAGGGTAAGACGTAATTAGTCTATTGTTCTTACACCTTCAACATATATATTAACTTTCTTTACCTTCATTCCGGTAAATTCTTCTATCTTATATTTCACGCTGGATATAATATTATCAGCTATAGTTGCAATATTAACACCATATGCAACTATAATGTGAAAATCTATTGTAATTTCATTATTTTCATCAATAACAACGTTAATTCCCTTAGTGGAACTGTCTTTCTTTAATAGTCTTACAAGACCATCCTTAACGCTTACCATAGCCATTCCTACTATACCAAAACACTCGTATGCTGTTTCACCGGCATATTTTGCAATAACTTCAGGGCTTATAAGTATCTGTCCTAAATCCGTGTTCATTTTTCCTTTCATATATTACCTCCGTAAATAGTAGTATCATTTAATTTATTCTATACAATATTGCAATTCAATATTGTTGTTTCCGTAACTTAAATTATTATACTATCTTTAACATGAAAATGAAAGCCATTTTTATAGAAAGCTACAGCAACACAATCTTTTGTAATGCATTCCTATACAAAGAAAGAGCAGACATAAAGATTCAATCTCTTATCCGCTCCTTCTTCTATTTATGCATAGTTTAAAATCTATACTACGCTCTTTCTACTTTTCCTGATTTTAAACAAGATGTGCAAACATACATTTTCTTTGCTCCGCCTTCAGTCTTAACTTTAACAGACTTTACGTTTGATTTCCACATTTTATTTGAACGTCTGTGTGAATGGCTCACAGCGTTACCAAAATGAGCACCTTTACCGCAAATACTACATTTAGCCATAATCGCACCTCCCTTTGTAAAAATTAGGTCAAACTACTTCATTGACCTGACACAAAGGACATTTTATCAAAACCAGATACAAATTGCAAGTATTTTCTAAAAAAAGTTTTGCAACGAGAATTAGAATCCACTTGCAATCCTCACATCACAGTTTTTTATTTACATCTTACATTTATTGTATTACATATATTTTGTTGTTAGGCTGTTTTAAACTATATACATTTTTGTATTCTTGCGTAACTATCATATGATGCATATTGTATTGTTACGCTTTTAAGATAACTATAATTTTTGAAAAGACAACTCTTTTGATAGCATAGTTTGAAAAAATATGTGAAGAGGTACTTTAAGAGTATAGTTTGAATGTTCTTCATGAAGATTTTTATACTATCATCTAGTTTGATAAAGAAAATACAAAAAAAATAATGGCTAATAAAGCTATAGAGGGTCCGACAATGCCAGCCCCTCTAAAACTTCAATTACTCTAAAGTAATCCTTATAATAAATATGTTAATTAAAATTCAGTGTTTTCCAACTTAAGAAATCATCAGATATAGTTTCACCCCAATGAGCCTTATCAATCTGTACATTGCCTACAGTTGCATTACCTCCTTCAACATTAACATTGGTGTACCACACATCACTAATAGTATTTCCCGATACATCATGCCAGTTATGTGTCCAACTTAAATCACTTCTGTTTACTGCATATGCTTCAATATCAATATCATTTCCATCTCCACCATTATCAGTTCCCTTTGCCTTATGATCAACATATACTCCATCATACGCTATATGGTAAATAGGTATATTATCACCATTATGAATAGTTGCAACTCCCTTATGGAATCTATGAACAACATCAATGTTTTTAAACAAGACATTATAAATCTTTGCATCTTCATTTTTATATCCGGCTTCGCACCTACTACTGCCGGCACCACCCATATCCGTTTCATATCCGATTTCCAAACACTGTGCTATGTCATTCCATACAGTACAATCTTCAACTCTAATGTCATGAGCATTAATATTATCATAGTTCTTTACAACTATAGAGTCATCAGATGATCTTACAAAACATCCATCTAAAAATACGTTATACGATGACTGTATAGTAATTCCATCACCATTAGATCTTGCTGATACCACATTTACGTCTTTAAATAATACATTATTGCTGTTTCTTATATTTACAGCCCATCCTGTAGGGTCAAGAATTGAAATACCAATAACCTGAACATTGCTACTTCCTAATTCTGTTCCACCTTTTCCGTTATTCTTTGGTGTATTTCCATCATAATAAACCGGTTCATATCCAACACTTACCGGATTTCTTCTGTTATTGCCTCCCCAAGGGCCCCAGTTATTTTGGGTAATTATTCCTCTTCCTATTATCTTAGAATTATTCATACAATGAACATATCCGTTTAAGACAGCTCCACCTTCAATCCAAAGAATTTTACCTTCCGGTACAACAAGGTCATCTGTTTTCTCATATGAGCTAATAGTTTTCCAAACATTATCCGGTTTATTAAGAATATCCTGTGCAAAAAGCATTATGCTGTTTGCACCTTTATAACTACCGTTAAATTCAATGCTATACTGTCCCTGCTGCCCTTCCTTCATATTGATGGTTATATATGTCGCTCCATCCTTAGTTTCCTGTGCAGCTGATAATCCCTTTCTTGTTGGTCTTATTGTTACAGAATTTATATCTGTGCGATTAACCTTTATTCGTACACTGGCATCTCCTTTATAATCAAATATTGCCACATTACCAAATGTCACCGGATTATTATTTGCGTATGTTCCTATTCTCTTATCTTCTTCATAAACTCTTGTTTTAAATACCCCAACACTTTCATCATTAACGGTCATTGAAACATCACCTGATGCATAAAATGTCTGTGGTACTCCATATGCCTGAACCTCTGATGTTGTAGCCTCAGTTGTTACCTGAATGGTTGCACCGTCACCTACAGCACTTCCTCTTACGGCCTTTACTGTGTAACTTGCAGTATCTCCAACATTGAATGTTCCGGTATATGTATATGAGCAATCTGTTGTCGTTCCTATTAACTCACTACCTTTATAAACATTATATGATGTTGCATTGTCAGCTGCATTCCATGATAAGCTTACCTTTGTCTCATTGCTCTTAGTACATGTAAGCCCTGTAACAACTCCCGGTTTAACATCTGCTGCTTCAACACTTACATTATCAGCAGCGTCCGTCTCAGTAAAAGTAGCATTTACATTATAAGGTACTGTAATAGTAATTGTTTTCTTATTATTATCTCTATTTGTCTCACTAAACTGTGAATCATCATTAATATACGCCAATACAGTATGTGTACCCTTAGTTGCTTTCCACAAATGATATTTATCCCCTGAATCCTGTCTTAATCCACCATTAGCTGTAAATGTGTGAAATTCTTTAGGCTGTATAGCACCTTTTTCAGTATCACACCATACATGATGATCCCCATCAGAATCAAATTCAAAAGATACACCGCACTTAATTCCTTCTGGTTTAACTGTATCACCTGCATTAACACCCAAACAGTTAAATAATATCAAATCACCTTCATTTATTGTTCCATTATACTCATTTGTATTTGTGTTGTAATAGCCTATATCAGTTACTACCATATCCATACCACCT
>NZ_HF991865.1:0-13141 GCF_000432355.1 Eubacterium sp. CAG:161 | reverse complement strand
CATACCACCTGTGGAAGCTGTGTAATCTTTGTTCTCTTTTTTTGCGACGTTAATTTTCTTAGTAACGTCGCTGCCATCCATACTAGACATTATGGTATGTCCACCGCGGGTGGCTGTCCAATTACTTTCTATCTTAACGTATCCACCTACAGGAATATCCTGAGACAAAGTAATTGTCTGGAATGATGAACCATCTATAGCCATATTAACTGTGTACTTTGTTCCTGCCGGTATTACTACATTACCTGTGTTCTGAACTAAGGTTACAAATGTAATTACATCTCCCTCATATATTTCACTTGGGAATCCGCCTAAAGCCACTACCTTAGCTTCCATGTTTTCAGTAGATGCTGCAGCTATCGTAATGCTAACCTGACCTGTAACCGAACTATTATCGTCTATTTTAATAGACGCATCTGCTGTAAAAACACCTGCCTCTGTAGGCTTCCATTCATTCACTGTCACTGAGCCTGTCTCTCCTGCAGGGATTGTGATAGTTCCCTTTAGTGTCTGATTGCCAATCTTCACAGCAACATGCTTATTCATAACCATCTGGTCACCTTCATTTTTAGCTGTTACTGTAATCTTTACAGTATCTCCTACCTTTGGATTTTCAGGAGAATATGTTATTCCCGTAATTTTAACATGATCATATATTGGTTTCGTAGTCGGAGCTTCAGTTGTAGTTTCCGGTGTAGTCGGTGCTACTGTTGTTGTCTCCGGTTCCGCTGTTTCCGGCTCTGTAACAGGTTCTGCACTATTTACGTCTCTTTGAGATGTACGGTTATTATTGGATGTATTTCCATCGTTTATATCAGCAATGGCCGTAACTAAACATTTGCCACTATATGAACCACTTACTGTGTATTCAACCCTTGCTGTTTTTCCTGTGCCTAAACCTGCCGCAATCTTTTCAGTTCCTATGCTTTCCCTATTAACATAAAATGACATATTAAAGTCACTTCCAACACTTGCTGCTCCCACATTTTTGTAGTCAGCATATACCTTTGTAGCGCCATCTTTCTGATAAATGCCAACTTTAGTTATAACAACATCATAATCGACAGCAGCCTTTACTGAATAACCGGTTACCAAATTCAAATTCATAACCATAGTAAAAGCCATAAGTAAGCTAAGTATTTTTCTTATCTTCCCTTTCATCATTTGTTTCTCCCTTCACTATTTATTTATCAATTCTGCGTTTAACGTTTAACGAACCATATACTAAAATTGTATTATTTTATTGGCATAATGTCAAATACAACTTAACGTTTATATTGTTGTAAAATCGTTTTTTCCTAAACTTTAATCACACAAAACTTCCTTAGCAATATCTGCGCTCATTTTTGCATCCTTTGCATAGTAATCTGCCCCTATCTGCATAGCATAATCTGCTGTTAAAACAGCACCGCCTACCATAACCTTGCATTCTACATTATTTTCACGTAAAAGCTTAATGGTTTCTTCCATTGAGCCAAGGGTTGTTGTCATAAGAGCTGACAAACCTACCAGATGAACATCATTTTCTATAGCTGAATTAACTATAGCCATAGGGTCTACATCACGGCCTAAATCAATAACATCAAAGCCATAATTTTCCAGTATAACCTTAACAATATTTTTCCCAATATCATGTATGTCACCTTTTACTGTAGCTACTATTATTTTACCCTTACTTTCAGATACCTCACCGTTATTTGCCAGATAATACTTGATTTCCTCGAAGCATTCCTTAGCCACATCTGCCGCCAAAATAAGCTGTGGAAGGAATATTGTGCCTTTTTCAAATTTATCTCCCACCACATCCAGTGCCGGAATAAGCATTTCGTTAATTATCACCATGGCATCTGTGTTGTTTAACAAATCCTTAGTTATACTTCTTCCGTCATTTTTCATTCCTGTTTCCATTGCATGAAGAAGCATATCTGCCTCTTTGCTTCCAAGAGATACTGCTCCTGCACTTTTTACCGTTTTTGTTTCTGTAGAATCTTTTTTAACAGCTACCTCTATGGGATTATTGTTAGAATACTCTATAAAATCCATTGCATTTTCATCTATTGCCGCTAATACCTTATATGTTTTAACAGCCCACACCATAGATGAAACATTAGGATTAATAATAGGTAAATCCAAACCACTGTGAAGTGCCATTGTAAGAAATGTTTTATTTACAATTTCCCTGTTAGGAAGTCCAAAGGAAATATTTGATACTCCAAGAACTGTTTTAAGTCCCAATTTATTTTTTACAATATTAAGTGCCTTAAGAGTTTCCTGAGCAGCCTTCTGTTCAGCAGAAACCGTAAGAGTAAGGCAGTCAATTATAATATTTTCTTTTCTGATTCCGTATTCCATTGCCCTGTTCATAATTTTTTCGGCAATTTTTACTCTTCCTTCTGCACTATCCGGTATGCCGTTTTCGTCTAATGTAAGACCAATAACAGCAGCACCGTATTTGGCAACTACAGGAAGTATTTTATCAAGAACTGCATCCTCTCCATTAACGGAATTGACTATAGGCTTCCCGTTGTACACACGAAGAGCCGCCTCTAAAACTTCCGGCTTGGTGGAGTCTATCTGCAATGGCACGTCTACAATTGACTGAAGAGCTTTAATGGTTTTAATCATCATTTCTCTTTCGTCAATTTGAGGCAGACCAACATTTACATCTAATATATCTGCTCCACCTTCTATCTGTTCTATAGCCTGTCCTAAAATATAATCCATGTCATTTTCAATAAGCGCCTGCTTAAAGCGTTTCTTTCCTGTTGGATTAATTCTTTCCCCAACAATTCTAGGCTGATTTACTACAACGGTTTTAAGAGGTGAACATACAGCCATTTCTCCACTGTAATTATTTTTCTTGAAATCGCCGTTTTTCTTTGCTTCTTCAAGCATTTCCTTTAATCTTGCAACATATTCCGGAGTTGTACCACAGCATCCACCCATAACCTTTGCACCAAACTTAAGCATTTCCTTACAGATAGTTGCAAATTCATCTGCCGATACATTGTATGTATTAGTGACCGGATCAGGCAATCCTGCATTAGCCTTTACCACAATAGGAAGGTATGTCCACTTGGATATTTCCTCAACTATAGGAAGCAAGTCTTTTGGTCCTAATGAACAGTTGACACCTAATGCATCTACCCCAAGTCCCTGCAATGTGAGACACATGGCAGATACGGAACATCCCGTAAATGTACGCTTATTTTCTTCAAATGTCATTGTAGTCATTACAGGAAGGTTAGAATTTTCCTTTGCGGCAAGAACGGCAGCCTTTGTTTCTAGCAAATCAGTCATTGTTTCTATTACAATAACATCTGCTCCCTCAGCAGCTACCACTTCTTCCTTAAAAATATCATATGCCTCTTCAAAAGTAAGGCTTCCTGTAGGTTCAAGAAGTTGACCTATAGGACCTAAATCAAGGGCAACTAATGTATCTGTACCCTTTGCTGCTTCCTTTGCATTTTTAATTGCAGCACTAATTAATTCATTTACGGAATAACCGGTATTTTCCATTTTGTATCTGTTAGCACCAAATGTGTTGGCATATACTATATCAGCACCTGCTTCAATATAACTTTTATGAATATCCACAATCCACTCCGGCTTTAATATATTCAGGGTTTCAGGAACTGTTCCCACTTCCATACCTTTCTTTTGAAGCATTGTTCCCATTGCTCCATCTAAAAGTACATAGTCTCTCTCAAAAATACTATTACCTGCCACAGCTTTTTCCTTCCTTTCTAAATTGACATTTTTCTCTAAAATTACATGTATCACAGCTCTTTTGACTGGAAACCTTAAGATTGTGTCCTAAACCTATAACGCAGGTTACGGACTTAGTAGGAGTAAGCATCATACTGCTGTTTACACAAACCCCCACACGCTTTGAGGCATCTAAAATTTCCAGAAACTTTTTCTGACCCTCTAGAGGAAAATCATCATATCCCAATCCAAATCTCCATGTATGCTCATAGTCCTTAAAATCCTTTAATATAACCTCTTCCGCCTTATCACATACTTGTTCAATAACGGCAGAAGCCAGACTATCTGTTATGATTGCCTCCGTCATACCTGTAATCTGTTTTTTTCTAATTAGCAAATCAACATTTCCCGACAAGGTTGCACACATAAACACCACTTTTTCGCAGTTTTCAAGATGATTAGCAATTGCCTTACCCTCTAATTTAAACTCACTGTTAGGTATCTGACCGTCAACCAAATCAAACACCTTATATGTAAACTTAGGCTCCATAGCCTCTTTTAATTGTTTTGCACACAACAAAAGAAGCTCTTTTGTTGTGTCATCGGGAATCTGATTCCCATATCCCATATATCTAAGAGCTTCATCGAAATTAATGTCTTCAATTATAACGTTTCTGTTATTATTTACCATAATGCCAACCTGTTTATCTATTAGTTTTTTATGATACTTTCAACACTTTTTGTTATTTTTCCTGCAATATAAGGATCATTCATAGTGTAAATGTGAATACCCTCAACACCATTGGCTACTAAATCAATTATCTGGTCAATGGCATATGAAATACCTGCATCTCTCATAGCTTCCGGATTATCACCAAAACGCTGTAACACCTTTGAAAGCTTTGCCGGGATACTTGCACCACACATGGAAACCATTCTTTCTATCTGTTTCTTGTTGGTTACAGGCATTATTCCTGCCTCAATAGGAACATCAATCCCTGCTATTCTTACTTTCTCAATAAAGTCATAAAAAGCATTGTTATCAAAGAATAACTGAGAAATAAGATGGTCTGCACCTGCGTCAATCTTTTTCTTAAGATTTTTTATGTCAGCAATCATGCTTTCTGCTTCCTGATGTACCTCCGGATAGCATCCTCCTGAAACATTAAAGCCCATATTTTTTGACATAATATACTCAGTAAGTTCTGATGCATACCTAAAATCATGCTTTAATTCAAAATTATGATTAACATCTCCTCTTAAAGCAAGAATGTTGTCTATTCCCTTTTCCTTTAATTCTTCAAGTATTCTGTCAATGTCTTCCTTTGTGTTGTAAAGACATGTTAAATGAGCAATAGTTTCAATACCGTATTCGTTCTTTATTTTAGAACACAGGTCTACTGTTGTTGCATTTGCAACACCTACTCCTCCGGCACCATAAGTTACACTAATAAAATCAGGATTTAACTGTTTCAATTCCTCAAGTGTCTTATAAATTGTTTCTACACCACTTTCCTTCTTTGGTGGAAAAACCTCAAAGGAAAATACTGTTTTTTTCTTAAATAAATCTGCTATATTCACTTATTTCTCCTTATCAGGGTTTGCAGCAAAACAAATTAAAACCTGCTATAAGGCATATAATTATTATGCAAACCACAAAAAATGTACTTTCTATTAATAACGATAATGTCATTCCCACTGCTAACCAGAATAAAGCAAAACCACATAACTTATGCATCTTTTTTCCTATCCTTATTGTTTATGATATATTTTATGCATTTATTGCGTTTTTTTACCACCAAATCAGGATTTTGCCCTATCTTTCGGTAATAATTTATTAATCGTTTATATTCTCATCTTCATCATAATCGTCATCATTTTTTGATGTAAACTTATTTACAATATCAGGCACCATATCAATAATTCTTGAAATTCCATCATTGTCTTTTACGCTAATAAGCTTTGATGAACCATCTTTAATAATAAGAACGGCACTAGGAGTAATTTTTCCTCCTACACCTCCTGTCCCGTTGTCACCCTTTGAAAAAGTACCGATTCCCATTCCAAAAGATACATCTGCCATTGGTAAAATAATGGTTTCACCTACCACTATAGGTTCTCCTACCACAGACTTTGTAGTAATAAACTGTTCCATTGCCTTTAATAAGTCATCTGTACTTTTTTTATTATCTGCCATATGCTGCCTCCTTTAGCTTAATTTTCTTATTACACTTCTAAGTTTCTTGTTCCAATATAATCTTAAGATATAATATCCGGCAATGCCCACCGTAACTGTACCCTTCGCCTTGATGTTGCCTTCCATTACCTTATTTTCAAAATCAGCGTTTATTCTAAAATGCTTTGGATTAATGTTAAACATACCAAATATCACGGCAATGTATCCAATGGCTTTTCCTGTTTCATCGGGATACTCAAATCCGATTCTTAAATTGCCTCTGACTTTTTTAGGTAGTATATGTTTTAATATCTTTAAAACATATTTTTTTGCAAACCTGTATGCCTCTTTTGTTCTGTTTGTAGTAAGAATTTTCTTGTATCTTACCACCTTTTTCTTTAAATTATCTAAATTTTGAAAACCTTCTTTTATTCTATTGTATATATCCTTTATTTTATCTTTAATTTTCGTAATTATTTCAGATATTTTAATTTTTTTCTTAGGCTTGTCCTTAGGCTTTTTTAAAGTTGCATCTTTCTGTTTTTCAGATACATCTTCTTCCTGTATATTTATATTAATAATATCGGACTTGTCTTTATTATCTGCATTCCCCTGCCTGCCTTCCGTTTTTGCCGGGGGGGGCAATTCATCCTTACTTATGGTGTTCTCAGCAGTTTCCTTCTTTACATTATACTTAAAATCATCTTCTGATTTTTTTGAATGCTTTTCTTTTTCAGAATACCTTTTTACAGTAATTCCTAAAATTCTTAAACAATATTTTTTCCCGGTATTATTTATTACAAATCCAAAATGTACTATACCAAACAGCCAGAACGCCTTAACTGTAGCATTATATGACTTTTCATTTAAATCAGCCTTTGCCCTGTAACTAATGGGAAATAGCAATATAAGAAAGGCAAGAGTAAGTAGAACCAACAATACTATACCTATTATTTTTAAAATCAAAAACAAAATATGTACCATAGGCTATGCTTCCCCTGCTTCCATTTTGCTCATTATATATTTCTTAACTTTAACTTCTCCCGTATCATTAAGGCAATCCATTATAATCAGCTGTATCATATCCATTGCCTCTTCCATGCCTTCAGTTATTCCCACAACTACAATGTCTGAATCCCGATACCACTTCTGATTTAAAATATTTGACGGGTATATTTCCAATGTATCGTAGTCATTTTGTGGCAAAGTGATAACGTACTTATTTAATTGAGGTTTTCCATTTTTTATTTTTCTCATAACCTGTCTTTTTTTATCCAAAAGGTTATACCCTACATATAAATCTTCGTACCATCTCATATACCACTCCTGCTACAACTTTAAAGCTAAGCCTGCATTATACCATTTAAAATTTCTATACACGCCAGCTTTTCAGCCTTATCGTTACATGTTACCAGTGTATTGTAAATAAAATCCTGAAGTTCACTTATATTATTAAAGAATATTGGAAGTTCAGATATTGCAACGGACAAAACCGCTCTGTTTACTGCCTTTTCGTTATCCTTAAATAACTTAGCGTACTCATCACATAACTCCTTTTTCTTAGTTTCAATGTAATCTTCATCAGCAACAGAATTATCCGGTTCTTTCTCCATCTCCACAAACATACTGTCAGAATTTAATTTTGGAAGTCTATACACAACCTCATAAACCTCGTCAAGCTGTAGCTGAGAAATGGTTTCCGAAAAACTCTCCTTTATCTGGTCTGTTATATCATAAGAAGCAAGCAACGGATAAATCTTTTCCTGCTCCCCTTCTAACATAACGAACATATCCTCTATTTCTTCTAATGTTTTCGGACTGAATTTGTTCATAAATAAAAGGTTGGTATCCTTTATTATTTCCACGCAGCCTTTTACTATATTGTCATTTACGCAAAACTCATTGGTATACAGCACTAAAAGCAAATCGTTAAGGATTTCCTGTATCATCATTGCCCCGTCCATCTGTTCATCAATATATGCGGCAATTTCTGAAAGAATATCCTTTGCCTCTTCGTACTGCTCATTTGTAATTTCCTTAAAGTGTATATCCTTTAACTGTTTAAAGGCTTCTGCCAAATATGGATAGCTTTCCTCCATGGATGCTGTTTTTTCAAGCATGGAGGAACTTTTTATCATATACAGAAAGTCATCCACGCTATCTTTTGTACTTCCATTGTATATAGACAAACCGTTTGAAAGCATATCATAAAACTTACTTTTAGTTAGTTTTAAAGGAAGCTGACCTACAACATCTTTTATTTTGCTGTTGACCATCATGTTATCTTCATCTTCAAGTATATACTGCATAAGTTTTCTTGTATAATTTTCATCAGAATAGCCATCAGGAAGTTCATCATCCCTAAACCTGTATTCAACACGGTTAATAGCGTGCTCGTATATATTATACATATCCACATAACAGGTAACATCTTTTACTTTTCCAATGATTTCATCTCTGATTTCATTTAACGTATCAATATCTTCCGTCACGTTTTCGTTGTTATCTTTGGCGCATTTTTCTATGATACAGTTTACTTTTTTTAAATAAGAATCATAATCTGCATCCATTATTCCGTCGCTTTCCTGTTTCACAACGTAATAAGTATAATAATTCATGGCAAGTCTTATAAAGGCATATTTATTATTTATTTCCATAAATTTACCATAATATTCCTTAAGACCGCTTTCTACATTTCTGTTTTTTAATAAATCTCCAACTATCTTCTTCATAAAAGCCTGCTCTTTACTATTTTTATTTCATAATATCGCAGAAATCAAAGGTTGCAAAGTAATCTTTAGGTGTTTCTGCTCTTCTGATCATTTCAACACTGCCGTCTTCCTTTAACAGCAATTCAGCTGAACGTAATCTGCCGTTGTAATTATACCCCATAGCAAATCCGTGAGCCCCTGTGTCGTGGATGTATATATAATCTCCCATATCAATTTTTGGAAGTTTTCTGTCCACTGCAAATTTATCGTTATTTTCACAAAGCGAACCTACAACATCATATACATGGTCGCATGGTGCATCTTCTTTTCCTAAAACCGTTACATGGTGATATGCCCCATACATTGCCGGTCTCATAAGGTTTGCAGCACATGCATCTACCCCAATATATTCCTTGTAGATATGCTTTTCGTGAATTGCCTTTGTTACCAAAGCACCATATGGTCCCATCATAAAACGTCCCATTTCAGTGTATATTGCCACATCATCCATGCCTTCCGGTGTAAGGATTTCTTCATATACTTTTCTGACACCTTCTCCAATAGCCATAATATCATTTGGCTTCTGATCCGGCTTATATGGTATACCAACGCCACCTGAAAGGTTAATAAACTTAATATTTGCTCCTGTTTCTTTTTTAAGAGTAACTGCCAACTCAAATATTGTTTTGGCAAGCATTGGATAATATTCATTTGTTACTGTATTGCTGGCTAAAAATGCATGAATACCAAAATTCTTTACACCCTTTGCCTTTAAAATCTTAAATGCCTCTGTAATCTGGTCTAAGGTCATTCCATATTTTGACTCTCCCGGATTATCCATAATGCCGTTGCATACTTCAAAAACTCCACCCGGATTGAATCTGCAGCTTACAGTTTCCGGAATACCACATTCCTTTTCCATAAAATCTATCATTGTTATATCATCTAAATTAATAATTCCCCCAAGGCTGTTGCAGTAAGCAAATTCCCCTTCCGGTGTTTCATTAGATGAAAACATTATTTCATCATTTCTAAGTCCTAACTTGTCTGCTATCATTAATTCTGTATATGATGAGCAATCAACTCCACAGCCAACTTCTGCTAACTTCTTTATGATAAAAGGATTAGGGGTTGCCTTTACTGCAAAATACTCTCTAAAGCCCTTATTCCATGAAAAAGCCTCATATACTTTCTTTGCATTGTCGACAAATCCTTTTTCGTCATAAATATGAAATGGTGTAGGATATTTCTTTACAATTTCCTGTACCTGTTCAAGTGTAATAAATGGTTTTTTAGTCATTTTCAGTCCTCCTGGTATCTTTTTTTGTGTTTATTTATCTGCCATAAATATCGCATAAGTATCTTAATCTTTCGATTTTATCATGGCTAAATTGTCCATTTAACATTCTCCATCTCCAATTTGTCCCCATAGATGACGGCAGATTCATTCTGCCAATATGACCTACCTTAAGTACGTCCTGCATCTGGAATATAACAAGATTTGCGACACTTTCATATGCTGTTTTAAAAACTTTGTCAACTAAATCTTCTATACTTCCGTTTCTGCATTCCATATATTCCCTTATGTAGCCTAATTCCCAGTGCTGCATTCCTGAAAAATACCCAACCAAAGTATCATTGTCATGGGTTCCTCCATATGCCACAACATTTGGAATCCAGTTATAAGGAAGATGGTCATTTTTTCTATCTCCGTCAAAGGCAAATTCCAGTACCTTCATTCCCGGATACCCTGACTTTTCCAGCACTTCCACAACCTCAGGCATTTTAACGCCTAAGTCTTCTGCAATTATACTTTTACCGTTAATGGATTCATCGATTGCCTTAATTAAATCCATTCCCGGTCCCTTACACCACTTACCGTTTCTTGCGTCATTATCCTCAGCAGGAATGGCATAATACTTAACCGTTCCTATAAAATGGTCAATACGGATAACATCATAAAGATTTGCTGAATGTTCCATTCTCTTTCGCCACCAGCTAAAGTCATCTTTTTTGATTTTTTCCCAGTCATAAAGAGGATTTCCCCATCTTTGACCTGTCTCAGAAAAAGCATCAGGTGGAACCCCTGCCACTTTCTTTGGTTCTAAATCTTCGTCTAACTGGAATACTTCCGGATTCTGCCACACATCAGCAGAATCCATTGCCACATAAATAGGGATATCTCCAATAATTTCAATTCCCTTTTCGTTGGCATATTCTTTTAACTTATTCCACTGCTTATAAAACATAAACTGAATAAATCTGTAGTAATCTATTTCTTCAGCTAATTCCTCTTTATATAGCTGTAAAGCCTTTTCTTTTCTGAATTTAATATCATCATCCCAGCTTTGCCATGCCATGTAATTGAATTTCTTTTTACATGCACAATATAGACAATATCCATCAAGCCAGAACTCATTTTCTTCTAAGAAGTCCTGATATTCCTCTGTTCCCAAATGCTTGCTGTTATGATATGCCTCTTTTAAAACAGTAAATCTTGAATTATACATCATTCCATAATCTACATACTGTTCTTCCATATTCCATCTGAAACTTTCAACGTATTCTCTTGTTAAAAGTTCCTCTTCAATAAGCATATCAAGGTCGATAAAATAAGGATTTCCGGCAAATGCCGAAAACGATGCATAAGGACTGTCCCCATAGCTTGTAGGACCAAGAGGCAATACCTGCCAGTATTTCTGTCTTGCCATTACAAGATTATCCACAAATTCGTATGCACTTTTTCCAAAGGTTCCTATACCGTACGGTGACGGTAAACTGCTAACCGGCATTAAAATTCCGGCGCTTCTACTAAAATTTTCCTGCATTTTATTCCTTCCCTTTATTTATGTTCGTGAGTAAAAAGATGATCCTGACAATATTCCTTATTTCCACTGCACTTTGAACAATATCTAAAAGTAAGATTAGGGTCATCTAACTCTGTTCTTCCACATATATAGCACTTATGAAGTGCTCCATTTTCGTGCTTTACAGGTCTTGCCTGACGTACCGACTGCCTGTATTCATGTCTTCTTTTTACCTGTTTAGGATTAAACCTGCTTTTATTTCGTGTTCTTAACCAGTAAATCAAGAAGTTAAGAAGTGATACAACAATTAGTACCGTAATAACTATTGCCACAACTGTTGTATTATTCTTAAATGCATCAAAAATATCAACTAAAAGAAAGGCTCCATATAAATATCCCATCCATTTAATCTTTATTGGGATAATAAAATACAATAGCAGCTGCTCCTCCGGATATGTTGCCGCAAATGCCAGAAAAATTGACATATTAACATAAAAAGTGCTTACGTAGCTTCCAAACACTGCTCCAAAATAGTAGGTATAATCTGATATTCCATAAGCTGTCATTTCACTAAACGCAGATGTTGGAAGTATGCCAAAATATACCACTCCCATTAAAATTCCATATAATACCAAAGCACCTAATATGGTAAATATAAATCCCGAAAAAATAAATACATTGTATCTGTAAGTTCCCCATGCTCTTTCTAACCCCTGACCTAACTGGTAGTACAGTAAAAGCATGATAATTGTAAATATGGAAAGCTGTTCCGGTGGCATTAAAATCCATGTGAATATTCTCCACACCTGTCCCCTGAATACCCAGTAGGGATTAAATGCCAGAAATTCCGATATTTCCGGGCTTATTATCTGTAACATATACCCGATGATATAGGCCACAATCAAATATACTGACAAATTTTTTATTGCATATTTTCCATATTTTCTCTCAAAATTTGATGCCATATAAAATGCTCCTGTCTAACATGTTAATCTTTTCTACAATCCAAATTACAGTATAAATTCTACACCTGTGTTTGTCAAACTACTTTATACTTTGTATTAATATATTTTATACATTTCACCAAAAATTCATTATTTATACTCACCCACATAATATAGTTTAGTTGTTTTTTTCATGTATTTATATTATAATAGGAAGTCGTTTTGAGAATTATTTTCAACATTTTAGACTATTTATGTCTTATTTAGGCATTTTTATATGAATTAATTGGAGGATTAAATGGATAATAATTATTACACTCTGGGTATTGATATTGGCTCTACTACAGTTAAAATTGCCATATTAGACCAGAATAAAAATATGGTATTTTCAGATTATGAAAGACATTATGCTAATATTCAGGAAACCCTTGCTTCACTGTTAAAGAAAGCGCAGTCACAATTAGGAAATGTGGAACTTGCCCCTATGATTACAGGCTCCGGTGGTCTTGCTTTGTCTAACCATCTTAAAGTTCCATTTGTTCAGGAGGTTGTGGCAGTTGCTTCTGCCCTTGAGGATTATGCACCTCAAACTGATGTTGCCATTGAGTTAGGTGGCGAGGATGCCAAAATTATATATTTCACTAATGGTATTGAACAGCGAATGAACGGTATCTGTGCCGGTGGTACAGGTTCTTTTATTGACCAGATGGCATCTCTTCTTCAGACAGACGCTTCCGGTCTTAACGAATACGCAAAGAATTACAAAGCACTTTACACGATTGCTGCAAGATGTGG
>NZ_HF991864.1:189-864 GCF_000432355.1 Eubacterium sp. CAG:161 | reverse complement strand
TACGAGGTCGATGAAGCAGGAAGCCCATTGGCTTAAGACAATGGGTAGTTCACAAAGTAGTGGTTTTATAAAAGCAATAGGTAAAGGATGGATAAGATGGTTAGAAAACATATAATTTTTTATGGAAGAGTTCAGGGAGTAGGTTTTAGATATTATTCAGTATATAAGGCAAGAGCTTTAGGTCTTACGGGATGGGTTAGAAATCTTTATGATGGAACAGTTGAAATGGAAGTACAGGGGAAAGAGAGCGAGATAGACCAGTTAATAATTTTTTTGCAAAATCAGCGATTTATTCTCATAGAGGATATGAAAGTGAAAAGATTGCCTGTAGTTGATGAAAGAGACTTTTATGAAAAATAAGAGGAAAAGCATAATTACTATCAAAAATAAAGCATAAAAACAGATTTAATAGATTGTTTACAAAAAAACAACAAAAAATTTACAAAAAATATTGTTCCGAAATGGGGTTTCATACGTTGTTAATTATAAGAGGATGATAATTAAGAACGGAGGTATTTTTATGAAAAAAATTTTTAAGAGGAACTGTATGAAAAAGGTAGTATCTTTAATGTTGATTGTAGCATTATCATTAAGTGGTGTAAAACCAATAAAAAGTACTGAAGTGGTATATGCGAAAAACAAAAATGTTGAACGTGTGCTGGAAAAGGCAAAGAT
>NZ_HF991864.1:0-89 GCF_000432355.1 Eubacterium sp. CAG:161 | reverse complement strand
ACTAAAGCTATATTCTGAAAATATTCGTTACAATGAAAATGGAAAATTATTAACATATGATACAAGTATATCTGGAGTAGAGGAAAGTG
>NZ_HF991863.1:23762-27696 GCF_000432355.1 Eubacterium sp. CAG:161 | reverse complement strand
TGAACTTCGTTCATTTTGTTTCCTCCTCTAATTATAACGCACTTTTTATGATTAAAACATCTTTTTCTACACAATATATATAACGTATATTTTGCAAAGTAGGGAGCTTATATGTTTTACGATATAAACAACAATTTAGAAAATTCTGAAATACTAACAGACAATTTTATGGCAGTTATTCCATTAGATTTGGCAACTCATTATGATATTATTAATAATTATGTTCCAAGAATACCCATGATTTTTTCCGATTTTCATTTTTCAAAAATTGAAATATTCTCAGATTTTTTATACGGATATATCAACATTCCTGATATTTTAATGGCTCCTCCCTGCCTTATACGGTTTATTTATACCCCAAGCTATATTATTTTCATTGACAAAAATAATTATCTTAAGGATATGGTTGATGATATTATAGCTGCAAACTGTGAAAAAATGATATCTCCGGGGGCTTGTCTTTTTTATGTTCTTGATTTTGTTATGTCAAAGGATTTAGAAAAAATCAATTCCCTGCAACAAAATCTTATTCAGTTAGAGCTTAGCATTTTTAATGATAAAATGAACACCTTAATAAGAGATATTACAACCTATCGTAGTAAAACCCTGCGGTTACACCACTATTACGTTCAAATTGAAGGTATATGCGGGTGCTTGGCTGATGATACAAAGGGACTGATTGATGAAGATTCCAAACAGCTTTTTTCTGTGTTAGAAAAAAAAGTGTCCCTGTTTAGTCACGAATCCGAACAAATCTGGGAATACACTTCCCAAATCCGGGATGTTTACCAGCAACAGCTTGATGTTCACCAGAATCTTATTATGAAGTTTCTCACTGTTGTAACTACTATTTTTATGCCTCTTACCCTTATTACAGGATGGTACGGCATGAATTTTGAGGCAATGCCTGAGCTTAAGTGGGCATACGGATACCCGGGACTTTTTGCCTTTAGTACCTTGCTTGTTATAGTTCTCTGTGTTGTTTTTAAGAAAAAGAAATGGTGGTAGATTATGCTCTGCCACCAATTTTACTTCCATATTTAACTATTACTTCCCTGTCATTTTCAGTTTCCTCAAAATACTTTTCAGGTATGGATACCGTATCCTTTTCAAATAAAAGCACTATAGTGGAACCGCCGTACAGAAACATTCCCTTTTCCGTTCCCTTAATTACACTGCCTGACTTTGAGTGATTCTTAATTTTGCCTATCATCAGGGCTCCAACTTCAATTTGAGCTACCTTTCCAAAATTCTTAGTTTTTATTATGGTATACTCCCTGCTGTTTTGCACAAAAACCGGATATCTGTTTACCGCTATAGGTCTTACGGTGTGAAGCTTTCCCCTGATATATTTGTTTTCAAGAATAACTCCGTCATCTATATTTCCATATCTGTGGTAATCATCCACACATAATCTTAGTATAAGACATATTCCGCCATTATAATCCACTGCTGCCTTGCTACCCTGCAATAAGTCCTGAATACTATATCTGCTTTTTTTAATATAAAATCGGGAATTACTGTCTATGTGATATGCCGAAAGTCTTCCGTCACATGGTGAAATAAGGGCATCCTCATCCTTACACACCGGTCTCTTCTCCGGCAATATCTTTCTTGTAAAAAATTCATTAAAAGATTTATACTTCGCCTTCTCATACTGGCTCATATCTATATTATTATTCTTTATAAATCCCTTAATGTGTATGGTGGATAATTTTGAATCCATATAAGCCCCGCCAATTTTTGAAATGGTGGGGCTTGTAATTACTTTAAGTACTGCTCTTCCCGGAACAGTGTTATATAAAAATTTTAAAATTCCTGAACTTTCTTTTATATTATCCATAACTATCTATTTGCAAAAAACTTTAATAAAATAACTGCAATAAATTCAACAGCACCAATACCTACTAAAAAGTATATCATCATTGTTCCCGGTTTCTTTAATTTAAACTTAAGAACAAAAAGAACTGCAACTATAAGCAACAATATATAATAAACAAATGATATGTTTACATGATTAAGATAAAGAATATGTCTTGCCAGTAAAAATGTAGGGAAAATAAGTGCTGTGGATGTAACAGGCAAGCCATAGTAATGCTTCTTATCTCCTAATCCCTCTCCCTGGGTTTCCTCAACTGTTATGTTAAAATATGCCAGTCTTACCAGTGCTGCTAAAACAAATATAGCACTTACTGCAATAATAACCGCAAGGGGAACACATGCAAGTACACTTTTGTGATGGCTGAAAGCTTCTATATCAAACATATCTCTTTTATAGAGTGCCATTCCCACACAAACAGGTAACACACCAAATGCTACCAAATCTGATAATGAATCAATCTGTATTCCAAATTCCTTTTCCTTAGCTGTTCTGTTCTTCTTTGATCTTGCAACCCTGCCGTCAAATGTATCGCAAAGTCCGCAAAGTAATAAAAACATAACTCCTATATACGGATGTCCTGCCCCTGACAAAGATATAAGAATACCTGTAGTGGCAGATAATAGTGAACAATATGTAAGAACAACTGTATAATCCCAATAACCTAACATTTTTTCTTTTGCTTCATTCCTTTCAAACTATGTAGCACTGATGCCGCAAATGTAATTAATCCGCAGACAACTAAGCAGCAGTAAAATGAAATTCCCCTGCTAAGTAATTCAATGCTGACACTATCGTTTATTATTTTACCAAATCCATCAATAAAAAGATAGTCCGCAGCTCCAACTGCTCCCGGAATAGGAACGCTGTTTGAGCCTAAAACTACAAATCCCTGAGCGATAAATGCATTGTAGATATTATGAGCACTTCCCCCTACAGCGATAAACACACACACAGATACCATTATAAGTGACAGTCTCTGCATGAAATTATATATAAGTGCAATCAAAATATTTTTTAATTTACCTTTTATGGCTGCTGCACATTCTTTGTACTGCATTTCCACCTCTATGAGATGCTCCTGCTTTTTCTCAATGTTGTGCATAAGATGTAATTTACTTAAAAGTCTCATAAAGAAATTTGCAGTTTTCATTATTATTTTCTCTTTGTAAACAAGTAAAATAAACACTGCAATAAGTACAAACTGAAACACAAATCCAAATACAATCATACACTTAGACACAAAGCTAAAATGCATAAACATATAAGGTCTTGTGATGAAGCACACCATACCTATAAGAATAATTGATGTTGTATATAAAGTCAAGTTTACAAGCAATACTATGGTAGTTACCGCACCGGGAATTTTATCATTCATCATAAAATAGGCTGATGCAGGCTGACCTCCTGTAGCAGAAGGTGTTATAGCCGAAAAATAAATATCTGATGTGGAATACACAAGAGCCTTTCTAAACTTTCTTTTGTAACCAAAAGCCTTACTTAACTCCCTAACTGCCAATGCTTCAAATACAATAAATCCCAGCATACACCCAAATGCAGCCACTATCCACTGTTTTTTAGCCTTAGACACATATTGAATAAATCCCTCAAGAGTAAGGGAATCGTTGCTTTTTACAATAACATATAGCGTAATACCTATTAATGCCAGTAAAACTACCGACCAGAGAATTTTTTTCTTTGTCTCCTTCATGCCACTCCTTTATTCACTATAGCTTTTATCAAGCTTCTTATATATATTTAACCTCTTTGCTAATGCCAATCCTATCTCTACAACTAAAATGGCACCTATTATGTCTACAAACACATGCTGTTTTACCATCACTGTTGATGCAAAAACAAGAAGTGCCAAAATAAGCATAATTACCTTGTAGACTTTTCCCACCTTTTTACATCTCATTGCCCCTCTAAAGCACACCCAGCTTTCAAGACAATGTATTGACGGAAAAAGATTATCGGGACTGTCTAAAGTATATATTAAGTTAGTCATCCATTCACTTAAGGTATTTACGTCAAATTCCGGTCTGATAAGTGTTG
>NZ_HF991863.1:0-23736 GCF_000432355.1 Eubacterium sp. CAG:161 | reverse complement strand
GGGAAAGCCACAAAAATCACTAAGCACATAAGCTTTGCAATCTGCTCTCCAAAAAGCACTTCATAACATACTTTTTTGTTTTCTCTTCCTATCACAATAAATCCCACTACCCATATAATATAGCTTAACACGTATATCCATATCATAAATGTTGTAAAGGGGATCATGTCGTCAATAAAGCAGTTAATATTATAATGATGTAATTTAGTAGTAAAAATTCTTGTACCAAAGTACGTAATCATATTCACTACAAGAGACATTATAATGGGTATTACTGCATATGATGGTATTATTTTTTTTAATGTTTTCAAATCTTCACCTTTTAATTTCTTTTATATTTTTTGTTGCCGAAGGCAATTATAATTCATAAATCTTAAGAAACTATTAACATTCTTAATTTTTTTTCACTCTATGATATACTAATATAAAAAATAAATTTCTTCAATATATATTTTTTTGTTGAAAATCCCTAAGAAATCGTTTATTCTATTTATATCTTCCATGTGACTGGCGGATTAGTGGATTTACCACAGGGAGCATGGATTTAGTTTCGTCGACCGCCTGGGCAGCCTTCTGGTTTCCCAGACGGTTTTTATTTTATTTTTTATTTATGGAGGAAGAAAATAAATGGAAATGTTATCACTTGAAAAAGAATTAAAGGAAAATTCTTATCCGGGACGTGGAATCGTTATTGGGAAAACTCCTAATGGAAAGTTCGCAGTTACTGCATATTTCATTATGGGAAGAAGCGAAAACAGCAGAAACAGAGTTTTTGTAACAGATGGAGAAGGTATCAGAACTGAAGCTTTTGACCCTTCAAAATTAGTTGACCCAAGTCTTATTATCTACGCTCCTGTTCGTGTTCTTGGAAACAAGACTATTGTTACTAACGGAGACCAGACTGATACTATCTACGAACTTATGGACAAGCAGCAGACTTTTGAGCAGTCTCTTAGAACCCGTGAGTTTGAACCGGACGGTCCTAACTATACACCTAGAATTTCAGGTATTATGCATGTTGAAAACGGAACATATAACTACGCAATGTCCATATTAAAAAGCAACAACGGAAATCCTGATGCCTGCAACAGATATACATTTGCATACTCTAATCCTGTAAACGGCGAAGGTCATTTTATTCACACATATAAATGTGACGGAAATCCTCTTCCTTCTTTTGAGGGAGAACCTAAGTTAGTTTCTATGATGGATGATATGGATCAGTTTACTGAAATGTTATGGAACAGCTTAAATGATGATAACAAGGTTTCATTGTTTGTAAGATATATCAATATTGAAGATGGAACTTATGAAACAAAGATTATTAACAAAAACAAATAAATTTATGTAACTCATTAACATTTTTTACTTTTTAAATAACAATTACAAAGAACAGAAAGGATTATTATGAAAGAATTAGAATTAAAATATGGATGTAACCCGAATCAGAAGCCTTCTAGAATTTTTATGGAAGAAGGCGAACTTCCTATTAAGGTTTTAAACGGAAAACCGGGATATATTAATTTCCTTGATGCCTTTAACGGATGGCAGTTAGTTAAGGAGCTTAAAAAGGCTACAGGTCTTCCTGCTGCTACTTCTTTTAAGCATGTTTCTCCTGCCGGTGCCGCAGTTGGTCTTCCTCTTAGTGATGTTGAAGCTAAGATTTACTGGGTAGACGACCTGGGTGACTTATCTCCCCTTGCTGCTGCATATGCAAGAGCAAGAGGTGCTGACAGAATGTCTTCATACGGCGATTTTATTGCCCTTTCAGATGTATGTGATGTTTCTACTGCCGCTCTTATAAAAAGAGAATTTTCAGACGGAATTATTGCTCCGGGATATGAACCTGAAGCTTTAGAATTATTAAAAGGCAAAAAACGTGGTGCCTATGCCATTATTGAAATTGACCCTGATTATGTTCCTAACCCAATTGAAAGAAAACAGGTATTTGGAATTACTTTTGAGCAGGGACGTAATGAATTAAACATTGATGATGATTTCTTTAGCAATGTTGTAACTGAAAATAAGGATATTCCTGAAAGTGCTAAAATTGACATGGCTATTTCAATGATTACTCTTAAATATACCCAGTCAAATTCAGTATGTTTCGTTAAAAACGGACAGGCTATTGGTGTAGGTGCAGGACAGCAGTCAAGAATCCACTGTGTAAGACTTGCAGGACAGAAGGCAGATAACTGGCTTCTCCGTCAGTGTCCAAAGGTTCTTAATCTTCCTTTTAAAGAGGATATGAAGCGTGCCGACAGAGATAATGCCATCGACCTTTACATTGGGGATGAATACATGGATATTTTAGCTGATGGTGAATGGCAGAGAGTGTTTACTGAAAAGCCCGATGTATTTACAAAAGAAGAGAAACAGGAATGGTTATCACAGGCTGAAGGAATTACATTAGGTTCCGATGCTTTCTTCCCATTTAGTGATAACATTGAAAGAGCTGCTAAAAGTGGTGTTAAATATGTAGCACAGCCTGGCGGTTCTATCCGTGACCAGGATGTTATTGATGCCTGCAATAAACATGGAATGGCTATGGCATTTACAGGAATTAGATTATTCCATCACTAAAATAAACATGTTAACTTTTTGTGTCCTCTATGGCTTTACTCATATTTTTCTGATAGAATGTTTGAGTATGAGTTTTTAATACGGAGGATATAATATATGAATATTTTATTTTTCCTTACTCCAAAGGAGAATGTTTCACATGTTGAAGAAGATGATACATTCAGACAGGCTCTTGAAAAAATGGAGCATCACGGATACACAGCCATTCCCCTTTTAGGTAAGGACGGAAAATACATAGGAACTATTACAGAAGGCGATTTGCTTTGGTGTTTAAAAAGCAATGACTTTCCTTCCCTTAAGCAAATGGAGGGAATCCCCATTACATCCATAAACCGACGAAGGGATAACAAAGCCATCCACATTTCAGTTTCTATGGAAGAATTATTTGATAAAATAACCAATCAGAACTTTGTGCCTGTGGTAGATGATAATAATGTGTTTATTGGAATTATAACCCGAAAAGATGTTATCCTCTATCTGGCAAATAAGTTAGATGAAAAAATTAATTAACCTAAAAAAACGTATATTCCTTTTTCCAGGGATATACGTTTTTTATAAGTATTTAATTTTGATTTTAGCCTAATGCCACATCTAATGTCATCATAATTGTAAATCCCAAAGAAAACATTAAAGTTCCAATATTAGAATGTTTTCCTTCTGACATTTCAGGAATCAATTCTTCTACTACCACATATAACATGGCTCCTGCTGCAAAGCTTAGCAAGTAGGGTAGCACCGGAACAATTATCCCAGCAGCCAAAATAGTTAAAACTGCTGCTACCGGTTCCACCACCCCTGAAAGAACTCCATATATAAATGCCTTTGTCTTACTTTCGCCTTCTGCCTTTAACGGCATGGATATAATGGCACCTTCCGGGAAATTCTGTATTGCAATTCCAATTGCTAAAGCTAATGCCCCCATGGAAGATATTTCACTATTAGGCATAAGCATTGCCGCAAAAACTACTCCTACAGCCATCCCCTCCGGAATATTATGAAGTGTAACAGCAAGGACAAGCATTGTAGTTTTTTTTAGTTTCACATGAGGTCCTTCTGCTTCGTTACTGTTCATATGCAAGTGGGGAATCGTTTTATCTAATAAGAGTAAAAACAATATCCCTACCCAAAATCCAATTACAGCAGGGACAAAGGAAAGCTTTCCCATACTTTGCGACTGTTCTATAGCCGGGATAAGCAAACTCCATATTGATGCTGCCACCATTACTCCTGCCGCAAATCCTGTAAGTGCCTTCTGCACCTTTATATTTAAATTCCTTTTCATAAACAGTACACATGCTGCTCCAAGAGATGTTCCTGCAAAGGGAATTAAAATTCCTCTAATTACCTCTAATTCCATTACGTCTCCTTTTTCATTTTAATTTTTCAAAATTATTCCATACATTTTTCTATCTTATTTTAACATACTATTAAAGTCAATGATTTATGTTAAAAAAGGAGGAAACATGGATATTTCAGAAAAAGAACTGTCAGTTGTTCAGGATTTATTAAATGAAGAGGAACTTTTAGTTAAAAAGTTTCAGATGCTTGCAAATCACAGTAAAGATGAGACTATAAAACAGCAAATGTTAAGTATCGCCGACAAGCATCAGGGACATTTTAATGAAATTTATTCTTATTTGAAATAATTGGGGGATTTTAAAATGAACGAAATTTATACAGAAAAGGAAATCTTAGGGGATGCCCTTAATACTGAAAAAAATGCCACTAACCTTTATAATTTAGGTGCTAACGAATGCGTCCATGACAATCTTCGTGAAACTATGCTTAACCTTTTAAGCAAGGAACACGAAATTCAGGTAGATGTATTTAATCAGATGCACACTATGGGATTTTATCCTACACCTGCCGCAGAAAGCAAGAAAGTTCAGGAAGCAAAAACCAAATTTGAATGTGGATATAAAGCCATCTAATTTTTATTAAAAAAAGCTATTGTCCTAGGGTACGTTTCCAAAGTCATACTTTGGCAAGTCCCCTTAGGATGCAATAGCCTTTTTCTAATTAAGCTTAAAACTCATATTTTCTAATTTCACAGTTTTTAATGCCAAATGCTGCAAACTCTTCGTTTGTCATATCGTAAAAATACGAATTTACCACTCTTGATATTCCATTATGAGCAACCAACAGATATACCTTATCTGGCTGTTGCTTGATTTCATCTAACAAATTATATATTCTTTGTGCCAGGTGTAACATTGTTTCACCGCCATCAAAACTACATATAAAATTTGTTTTTGCCACTTTAAATTCTTCACCATTTCTGGCTGTTGATTCATATTTTCCAAAATTCTGTTCCGTCAGTCTCTTTTCTTCCCTCATAGGTATTCCCGTAATCCGGGAAATATGCTTTGCCGTATCTGCGGCACGGGATAATGGGGAATATAATATTTCATCAATATGTATTCCCTGTTGTAATATTTTTTCGCCCAGCTCCTTAGCCTGACTGTGTCCTAACTCTGTCAGACCTATATCCGTTGCTCCACAAATTTTGTTTTCAACATTCCAAAAGGTCTGTCCATGTCTTGTAAAATATAAATGTGCCATACTTTCACCCAAAAGATATTAAATCTTCTTCCCTTCATTTTAATTTTACGGACTTTATCCTATGAACTTTATTTGCTAATTTTAATTCTGTAGACTCTACTTAGTCACTTTAACCTTTTTAGCTTTTGTCCAATTGCTTACATAAGTCTTTTTACTAACTACTTTATACGCTCTTGCTCTAAGATACAAGGTCTTTTTGTTTTTAATTTTAGATGATTTAAGTACAAATTTGTATTTCTTTACTTTTTTAGATACTAAAACCTTCTTAAATTTCTTGTTTGTAGCAATCTGTATCTGATATCCCGTTACGGATTTTGCTTTCTTAAGACTTATTTTTATTTTGTAAGAAGCACGCTTTTTAGATGCACTTTTAACCTTAGTTACATTAACCTTTACAATTGGTTTAACCGTTGGCTTTACCGTAGGTTTTGTTGTTGGATTTTCACTTCCGCCATTTGAAGGTTTACCTGTGCTAAATGTTCCTGCCTTAGGGTATGAAGGAATTGTATATTCCTTACTGCTTACATTAACATAATTTTTAATATTGTTGGTATTAACCGTACCATAGATATGTGAATATATTGGCCATCCGGCTGCATTACTATAGGCACTCTTTGCAATTTCTATATTGTTAAATATAACATTTTGTGCTGTATCTAAATACAATGCAGCTCCTTTTCTGGAAGTGTTTCCATCAGCACCTGACTTGTATATCTTAGTATTGTTGAAAATAATATTGCTACAGTCCTGCCCTACACGTATGCCATCATGCTGTGCTTCATAAATTTTTGTATTGCTAAATGTAACGTTCTTAACACCACCTGTTATATCAATGGCTGCCATAGTTCCATTCCATGAGTCCTTTGAGCAACCGGATTTGATTATTATGTTATTGTCAAATTTTATTCCGTCTTTATTATTATTAAACTTATGACCTGGAAAAACAGTATTTAAATGTATACCACAGGACATAGTTGTATCACAAATATAATTGTTATAAATCTTATGTCCGTTTCCACCATACACAGCAATTCCACCGGCTCTCCAGTTAAATTCTACGGTATTGTATGCGAATACATTTTTTTCTTCATCCTTTGAACAATAATCATTGTTCCACATTGCAAGACCGTCATCACCATTATTTCTTACTGAACAATTGTATACTGCAGCGTTGCTTGTTCCCTGACAGAAGTTAACGCCATCAGCTAAATTGTTTCTTATTCTGCTATTTACGATTTTTAAACCATCTGAATAGTTTGTGTCTCTGTCATAATCACCAAGCCAGAAACCACACTCAAAATGTTCTTCCCAAATGTCATGAATAACTGAACCGCCTTCAAAAACATCTGCAAAACATTTGTAGTTAGCGCTTTCACTGTAACGTGAACGTAAATTTGAATTTAAGTACATATTACTTATTTCAACATTTTTGCATTTTCCCGTTACACCACCGCCACCTTGCTGGTCACTTGTAAACTGTATATTTGTATACCACATTCCAGCACCGGTTACTTTAATATTTTCCCCTAAAATCTTCATTTTTTTACTCATTTTGTATGTTCCCGCTGGAAAATATACATCTTTTTTCATATTTTTAGCAGCATATAAGCAATTATTTATGGCTGTTGCATCATCTGTATCATCATTTGGCTTTGCTCCATAATCCACTACGCTTAAGGAATTTGCCGGTTGTTTAATTTCACCTTGTACCTGTTCTACCTCAATGAAATCAACACCATATTCCATATTTCCTGCACCACTGTTTTGTATTTTTATCTTATCACCTTTTTTCAGTGATTTGTTTAATTTAAAATGAACTTCGTCGAAGGCAAATAATGGATACCCACCGTTATTAGTATCACTTGGATGTCCTTTTCCCGCAGCAAAATACTGCCACATATAATAAGATGTTAAGTTTACTTTCTCTGCCAATTTTCCATTTACGTATACATCAAGAGAACCTGTTTTTCCCTTTCCGTCACTTGAATCCGGCATTGTAAATCTCATTGTAACGCCATCTCCTGACGTTTCCATTGTCCATTCTACCGACGCACCACGTTTTGGTAGTCTTGCGTAGGACTGATTTGATGCCTGTGTTGCAATGCTTGAATTAGAATAACTATCTGATTTTGCAATTACAGCACCTCCTGCCAGACTGGCTTTTTCAGTATCATATCTTGTATATGGCATAATTGCCCCTATTACACCATTTGCATTAGCAGATGGTAAATAAAAACTATCAGCCTTTGTACTTTCTGCACCATATACCTTTTTATTATCATTTCCCATATATCCCGGTTGGATAGTCAACATAACTGCCATTCCCATAACGATTATTTGTTTTACTATCTTTCTCAAATTCATATCTCCTTCTTGCTTAGTAAAAACTTTTTTACGATAGAAAAATAACCTATAGCGGTTTCCCCCACCATAGGTTATTTTCTTTTATAGTCTAAATTAATATTTTAAAATTATTTTGTAATTTTTACTTTCTTAACTTTTGACCACTTCTTAGAAAGAACTTTCTTCTTTCCGTTAAGCTTGTAAGCTTTTGCTCTAACGTAAAGTTTCTTTTTATTCTTAATCTTTTTGCTCTTAAGTGTAAATGATACTTTCTTTACATATTTCTTTACAAGAACTTTCTTGAACTTCTTAGAAGTTGAAATCTGTACATAATATCCTTTTGCTTTCTTAACTTTCTTAAGGCTAATCTTAACCTTTGCTGAAGCTTTCTTCTTTGTAGCTTTCTTAACTGAAGCTGTACCAGGTTTTGCTACTGTTGCCGGCTTCTTTGTAGTAGGTGCTACTGTTGTTGGCTGTGGTGTAGGTACTCCACCATATAATACTGCATCTTTAATTGTTACATCAAATGCTGCATCCTTTGTTGAGTTTGCATGCATATGGAAACCGTTGTTGAACTTGCTCATATCTACGCCTGAAGCTTCAAGATCAATTACAACTGTTGTATTGTTACCAACTAACTGGATTGGGCTTCCATCAGCTGTTACAAAGTGAACATCCTGTTCTGCATCGAACCAGAAAGGTCCCTGCTTATTTCCTTTTTTATCTTCAAACTGTAATCTAAAGTTTGTAATATCTCCTGTGTATGTAAACTTAAGATACTTAAAATCTTTGTTTGCTAAATCTTTAAATGTAACCCATCCCTGATATGCATAAAATACTTCATCTTTTGAATTCTTAGCCAATTTGTCAATATGCATCTTCTTATTCATTCCACTTAATTCATCATCAAGCTTAATTCCTGTTGATGGGTCTGCTGCTGTTGTTGGCTCTGGTGTTGTTGTTTCTTCTGTTGGTGCTTCTGTTGTTTCTACAGGTGTTTCTGTCTTTGTAATCTCTGGAGTTGTCTGAAGTTTAACATCCGAGAAATTAACTGTACCTACAAGAGTATTTCCTGCATGCACATGTAAACCTTCAAATCCTTTTGATACATCTACTCCTGATGCCTCTAAGTCAACTACTACCGTCTGAGGCTCAGCTGTTGGAACTGGCACATCTGCTCCATCAACTGTCTTAAATTTACTTGCCTGCCATGTAGCAAACCATACCTCAGGTAATGTTTTTCCAGACGCATCCGCAAATACAAATCTTGTTTCATTAAACGCATCGCCTGTTCCTGTGTATGTGAACTGAAGATACTTGTACTCCGGTGTAGCCTTTGTAGCCGCTGCATACCATCCCTTGTATGTATCTGTCTGTCCTTCTGTAACTTCAATTGTTTTTAATTCAGGAATTGCAATCGTTGATGCTTCATCAGGCGTATCTGCTGTTGTTTCACCTGCATCACCTGATCCCGGTTTTTCCTTTAAGAATTTAAAACTTGTAATATTAACTGTTCCTGTAAGAGAATTTCCTGCATGAATATGTAATCCCTCAAATCCTTTTGATACATCTACCCCTGATGCCTCTAAATCAATTACTACTGTCTGTTCTGTTTCTGTTGCAACCGGCACGTCTGTTCCGTCTACTGTTACAAACTTGCTTGCCTGCCATGTAGCAAACCATACCTCAGGTAATGTCTTTCCTGATGCGTCTGCAAATACAAATCTTGTTTCATTGAAAGCTTCACCTGTTCCTGTGTATGTCATTTCAGCATACTTGTAATCAGATGTAGTGATTTTTGTTTCAGCTGCATACCATCCCTTGTATGTATCTGTCTGTCCCTCTGTAACAGAAAATTCACCTATAGGAACACTTATTCCATCGGCGGCTGAAACCTGTTCTGGTCTTGCTATGTTCATACCTGCGAAGCTACTAAACACCATAGTAACAGCGCAAATGTATGATACAATTTTCTTGGTAAATAAACCTTTTCTCATATAATTACCCCTGTCCTTTCATAAATTTGTAAATTAATTGTTATTATATTTTATATCAGGTGTCAAAGGACCGTCCCTGACACCTGAATAAATTCATAAATATTAAATTAGTTTTCTTTAAATTTCTTTGATCTTGAAACTACGAAAGCTGCTGCTGCAACTACGATTCCACCTACACCTGCTGCGATTGGCCACATAGGTGAACCTGTTGAAGGTGCATTTGTTGAGTTCTGTGTTGGTGTAACATTTCCGTTTGCATCTGTTACCTGTTCATCTGTCTTACTCTTGCTGTCTCCAGGTTTGGTTGCTGTCTTTGAACCAGTTGTAGTTGGTGCAACTGATGACAATACACAATCCTTAAGTGTTACATCAAATGCTGCATCTGTTGTTGAGTTAGCATGCATATGAATACCATTGTTGTACTTGCTCATATCAACACCTGATTTTTCAAGGTCAATAACGATTGTTGTGTTCTTACCAACCAAAGGAATATCACTTCCGTCTGCTGTTACAAAGTGTGTATCCTGTTCAGCATCAAACCAGAAAGGTCCCTGGTTTGTATTTGAAGTTTTTTCATTAAATTCAAATCTTAAGTTTGTAATATCACCTGTGTATGTAATTTTAAGATACTTAAAGCTCTTATCAGCAAGATCCTTAAATGTTACGAATCCCTGATATGCATACATCAAATCATCTTTTGAACCCTTTGCTGCTTTGTCAATGTGTAATGTCTTATTCATTCCACTTGCTGCATCGTCAAGCTGGATCTCTGTTTCTGCTGCTGCTACAGGTGTAGCCTTAGTAATGCCTGCGAATCCACAGAACATCATAGTTGCTGCACAAACATATGCTACGATTTTCTTACTAATTAAACCTTTTCTCATATTGTTATCCCTATCCTTTCTTATATAATTATAATTGTTAACATTGTTTTATCTTATAACAGATGATTTTCTTTCATCTGAATAAAATCATTTAATTATTTCTTTTTTGATTTTGTAATACCAAATGCTACAACTGCTACTACAACACCACCTACGCCTGCTGCGATTGGCCATACAGGAATACCGGATGCACCCGGTTTAACTGAACCAACTGTACCTGTTGATGTATTTTTAGCATTGTCTGTTACAATTTCAACATTCTTGTTTTCATCTTCTTTTTTTGTTTCTTCACCATTGCTATCACCTGAGCCTGCCTCACCTTCAGGGCTTGTCATAAGACGGGCATCAATAATCTTAAATGAGCCTTTGCCCGGTGTATCATGAATATGGAAAGCTCTGATACCGGTCTTTAAATCAACTCCTGACTTTTCAAGGTCGATAACCGCTGTCTGTTCCTTGTCTGATGGAGCTGGAACTTCCTTACCATCTGTTGTCACAATAGTTCCCTCATCATTCTCTCTAAACCACTTTGGAGTAAGCTTGATTTCTTCTGCAGGGTCTGAATTAATTACAAACTCTAAACGAAGTTCATCAAATGCTGTTTTTTCACCGGTATATGTAATCTTTAAATACTTGTACTCCGGTCCTGCTTCAAAACAGTATGCATAACCCAAATAAATGTAATCACCTTTGTCTCCAGGATCAAATGTCTTAATGAATGGACTTCCTGAGTCCTCCAAAACAATATCCTCTGCCGCACTTACAAATGAACTCATGCTCAATGTCATTGCAACGGCACTAGCTAATGCTATAACTTTTTTCAATATTTTCTTCATTGTTAATGCCTCCACATTATTACATCATTTTATTTCGTTTAACGTTAAACTAATCTTATCATTATAGGTATTGTTTGTCAATGAATTTGAAAGGTTGAAATTGACCAAAAAACAGCTATATTTTTGTTACTTTTTTACAAAAAAACCTTTCAAGTGTTTCATTTTTTAGTATTATATGCTAGGTTTTTGTGTATTTTTTTTGCATTTTCACGTTGCAAAACACCTTTCATATGTCTATAATCATTTTAGGAGGAAAACATGACTAATAAGAAGAAAAGAATAATACGACGTTCGCTTGTTATTTTTTCCATTCTTTTGTTTGTGGGATGCGCTGCATTTCTTATATATTATCTTATTTTACAGCCTGCATACTCACGAAAGGTTACCGACAAATACCGAAGGATGTATTATGCTGCGGCTAATGATTCAAACAATTATGAGCAGACAACTGATAAGAAAGGTAAAAAGAAAGAAAAGTTAGATATTTCTCTGGACAAATCTCAAAAAGGCCTGAAAGATTCAAATGGTATATTATTGAAATTTTCAAAACTTTTAGAGTACAATAGTGATATTAAAGGATGGCTTACCATTCCCGGAACCAACATTGACTATCCTGTTATGCAGGCTTTCAGTGGTTCTGACTTTTATTTGACACGTGACTTTGAAGGTCATAAGGATAAAAACGGTTCCCTTTATGTTGACGGTCATTGTAATGTAAAGAAACCATCCAAGTCCATTCTTATTCACGGACATAATATGGATTCCACCGGGATGATGTTTCACCAGCTACTTAAGTATAAAGATATTAATTTTTATAAGGAACATCCGGTTATCACTTTTGACAGTATATATAAAGAAGCCAAATGGAAAATTATCGCATATGTAAGATTGTCCGGTGACATGAAGGTTAATCAGGGATTTACATATTTAAAGGGTAATTTCAAGAATAAACATGAATTTATGGATTTTGTCTATCAGTTAGAAATGCGCTCTTTATATCAGTGTCCTGTTAAGGTTAATGAAAATGACCACCTGCTACTTCTTTCTACCTGTTCCTATGAAATAGGAGATTACCGAACGGTAGTTGTTGCAAGGCGTGTCCGTAAAGGAGAATCAGCCAAAGTAGATACATCAACTGCGGTTATGCGTTCTGATGTTTTGTATCCGTCTGACTGGTATAACAAATATGAAGGGGAAGAACCTACGGTTATTTCTTTTGAAGATGAAATGTCTTTTGAAAAGCCGTCATGGTACGATGGCGAATATACCACTCCTTCAGCTATTGGAACCACATTTACCGAAAAAGGTAACATATATAAAGTATTGTCCAGAGATGAAGTTGAATTTGTCGGATGCGAGAACGGAAATGTAGAGGAATTAATTGTTCCTTCAGAAATTACAAATGAAAAGCGAACATACAAGGTTGTATCAATGGCAAAAAACTGCCTTGCTAATGCTTACAAATTAAAGACTGTACGAATTGGTGACAACATTACGGAAATTCCAGCCAGAACATTTACCAATTGTTCAAAACTTGAATGGATTGTATTTGGAAAATCACTGAAAAAGATAGGTACAAAAGCATTTTACAAGTGCGAAAAGCTCCAAATTGTAAGATTTAAAGGCACACATTTGAAAGAAGTTGGAGAGAAAGCCTTTAAGGGCATTCACAGAAGAGCGGTCTTTAGAATACCTAAACAGATTTATAACAGATATATGCGCTTTATTAAGCAATCAATTCTTTCGGATGATAACAAAATCAAATTTAAAGATTATGAAGTTAAGGAAGAAGAAACTTTCAATTAATATTGATGCTACATTGGCGGTTGGTTTATTACCAGCCGCTTTTTGTATGTTTGAAATGCTTATTTTTATCCATAAGAAAACGCCCATACCACCTGAACGAATGAGAGAAATTCAAATGGTATGAGCATTTTTATGTGGCAAGTATTAACTTTAATACCAGTTAATCATTAGAATAGATTTCGAACTCTGCGAGCTGTCCACCCTTTGCACCTGTGTTCTTTGTAATTGTTGCACGAACATACTGTGCCTTAACTTCATCAAATTCTATTGTTACTTCATTTCCTGTCTTAGGATCAAAGCCATATTCCTTCGATGCAACTATTTCCTTATAATTCTTTCCATCTTCACTTACGCTAATTGAAAGTGTCTGCTTTCTTGCTCCCCAGATTGTAGCCGGGTTAACTGCAAGTCTTACTGCATGGATATTGTAAGCTTTCTGTAAATCAATTGTGATTTCATCATCGCCGTTTCCTGCACCTTCCCAATATGATGTTGTATCTCTGTCACCATCATTTGCATAAACAGGTGTATAAACGTCTGTATATCCGTTGGCACTTGCTTTACCTTTTAAAGCAACATTTTCACCATCTACTTTTGTCTGTATATATTCAGGAACTGTGAACTGTTCATTTTCCTGTGCTTCCTTCTGATCCGGTGCTGTAACTACAGTTAGATTCTTTTTGTCCATTTTTGTAGAAGAATCAGCTGATTTAACTGCTATAGCCAATCCGACAAATACTACTAAAAGCACTGCCATTAATATTATTCCTTTTTTCTTCATGTGGCACCTCCTACTTTTCTATCTTGATATTTGATGTTGTATTAGCATCAATGCTTACACATTTTGAATCATTTGTAATGCTTTCACCCTTAATGTTCAATCCCTTAATTGTTACATCTGAAATGTTGTGTTCAGCATCATAACCTTTGAACTTAACCATTAAAGTCTTAGCACCATCTAATACCTTAAATCCATCAATAGTTACGTTAGAAATTGTTCCTCTTTCCTGTGTTGAAGACCAGTTATCATTCTTAACAATTGAGAAATCGATAAGATCTGTTGTTCCGTCTCCTCTTCCCATTTCTGCATCTTCTACTACAATGTTCTTATATTTAATATCTGATACAGCTGCATCATCGGCGTTATGAATTGATAATGCCGGCTTATGGAAGTTATGTAAAATTGTTATATCTTCAAATGAAACATTTGTAATTGTTGATTTTTCGTTCTGACCTTTGTTTGTTTCATATCCAATTTCCATTGACTGTGCAAGATCTGTCCAAACCTGAATGTTCTTGAAGCTGATGTTTGCTGAGTTTTCATCATAATTCTTTACAACTAAAGCATCATCCCATGCACGAACAAATGAGTTTGTGATTTTTGCACTCTTTGTTGACTGGATTGACATTCCGTCGCCATTTGGTCTTGCTGTAAGTATCTTAACATTGTTAATGTCAGCACCGATTGTGTTGTAAACCTGAAGGCACCATGCATTTGAGTTTAATGAAATGATACCATCAATTGTTACATCCTGGCAGTTATCAAACTTAAGTGGAACGCTGGCTGATCTGCCCTTCCATCCTTCAAGGTTTGAATTATCAATGATACCACGTCCGCAAACTGTAACATTCTTTGCAAAGTTTGCATTTGCAATACCATGAACTACGGCACCACCTGAAATGTATAATGTCTGGTTATCTGATAATACCATGTTTTCAATATTCCATTCACCAGGTCCGATGTAGAATACATCATCATCCTTTGCATCAGGAATATCTTCAGGATTTTCTAACTCATTAGCAAAAATATGTACTGCTCTCTGAGTGCTGTTGTTAAATTCTACAGTATATGTATCCGGTGTGTTTACACGGAATGTTACTGTATGATCCTTAGTATTGATTTCAGGCTTAATATCATATTTAAGTGGTCTTACTGTTACTGACTTAATATCAATGTTTTCAGCCTTTACGGTAATTTCAACTGTACCTTCAAAATCAAAATATGTTATTGGGGTTCTTGATAATTTTGGCATATATGATCCAACCCATGCATGTGTGTTGTTTACGTTTGTATCATATACATAGCAGTCATTTCCGTTTACAGTTACCTTAGTATCTGTACAATGCATTAAAGACATATCTCTTTCTGCCTCTGATACAACTGACAAATCAGCTGCTGTTGCATCTTTTAATGACTTAGGTCCATCATAAAGAACTACTTTGCTGTTCTTTATTTCACTTTTCTGTGACATTTTATCAATTGCCCCCGGAAGGCTTACACAGCCCCATACAATGCCAAGTGCTAACCAATAAATTATCACGCAGCCTATTATAAATCCGGCTTTTCCGCCAATAGGCTTATCTGTTTTTGTTTCCGTGCTATTGTTCTCTTTTAGCATAATATTTCCTCCCAATTATCTACTGTTGCCAGTGTTCTTGAATGAAAGTCTGCTCCAAGTTCTTCATGGAAAGGTCCTACACCAAGAGATTTCATGCCTCCTGCTTTTGCAGCATCAATTCCTGCTTTTGCATCTTCAACTACAAGGCAATTTTCCGGTGTAAGTTCCAACTTAGATGCAGCTACTAAAAATACTTCAGGATCAGGTTTTGACTTCGTTACATCAAGTCCGCAGCTTATTTTGTCAATAAGTGGTAATAAACCTGTCTTTTCAAGTATTAATGGTGCGTTTTTACTTGCAGAACCAACAGCTGTAAGTATACCTCTATCTCTAAGCATTTTCAATGTGTCAAACGCTCCAGGCAATACTGCGCTGTCATCTAATGACTGTAACATTTCCTTGTAATAGTCATTCTTTCTTTCTGCCATCTCAACTTTCTCTTCTTCGGAATATTCTTTGTCACCCTTTTCAAGTACAACCTCAAGAGATGCCATTCTGCTTACTCCTCTTTGTCTTACATTGTCCTCTCTGTTGAAATCTGTGATTCCAAGTTCATCTGCAAGTTTTTTCCATGCCTGATAATGTAATTCATCTGTAGAAACAAGCACTCCGTCTAAATCAAATATTACTCCCTGCATTTTTTCCTCCTTTTTATATCATTTTTTGGTTATAACTATAAAAAAAATGTATACTAAATTATAAATTTTTACTATTTTAAAATCCTTCTATTAATGCTAGAATTTACTTATAGTTTTACGTTAAACGTAAAATATCGTTATTTTATAGAAAGGACTTAGATAAACTATGGTTACAATAAAAGATATTGCCCAGGTTGTAGGGGTAAGCCCAACAACCGTATCAAATGTTATTAATGGCAAAGCCGGTCGCGTTTCAGCCGACACTGTTGCCAGAATTAACACAGCTATTGAAGAACTTGGGTACGTCCCAAATATGTCTGCCCGTTCTCTTGTTTCAAGATCCTCAAAAGTTATCGGTTTCGTAAACCATGTAGTAACTGATAAAGGCTCTAATTTTATGGAAGACCCATTCCTCTCAAAGTTTATTGGAATATTAGAACATGTTCTCCGTGAAAACGGATATTATCTCATGCTTCGCACCGTTGAAACTGCCGAACAGCTTCAGGCTTTTCTCCACACATGGGATATTGATGGTCTCTTCCTTGCAGGTATTTTTAAGGATGAATTCTTTGATGAAATCAGCACTTTAAAAATACCAATCGTTTTAGTTGATAGTTATGTACATCACAAAGGAATCTGTAATGTAGGTCTTGATGACTTTGGTGGAAGTAATTCATCCACTAAGTATCTCATTCAAAACGGTCATAAAAAGATTGCCTTTGCTTCACTTCACATAAAAGACGGTGGTGTTCTTATGGAACGTTTCCTTGGTTATAAGGCAGCCCTTACCGAAGCCGGTATTCCATTTGATGAATCACTGGTATTCGAGTGTGGCATGGACTTAAAAGGAACCCGTGCAATTGCAAAAACCTTGGCATCTCATCCTGAGATAACAGGTGTTGTTACAACTGCCGATACCCTTGCCGGTAGCATTATTGCTAACCTCCATAAGCTTAAAATCAAAATTCCTGAACAGGTATCCGTCGTTGGTTTCGATGATTTAAGCATTTGCAACATCATCGAGCCACCACTTACATCCATCCATCAGGACATGGACCTTAAAGGTCGTATAGCAGTGGACTTCATGCTACAGCTTCTTGAACATAAGAAACCAAAACAATATGAAGTTTTACTTCACACATCTATCACGGAACGTAACAGTGTTAGGACTATCTCCTAATCATCCAATAGCATTAGAGGTTATAAAACCTCTAATGCTTTTTTATTAACTTAATTCTTTTTTTGTGACTCCTGCTTCGTTAATATCAATCTCATATAATCTATTATTGTAATTAACTCTGAAGCATAATCTGTTCCAGTTTTCCGGAAGATTTGGTTTTACAATGATTTCATCTCCATCAAAGCTTAAGCCTCCAAATCCCTGAAGTGCTACCATATAAGCACCTCCTGCGGCTGCCGGATGTGTTCCACCGATATAAACCAAACCAGCCCATTCTTTACCACCCTGCTTTATATCTGCTGAAGCTGACTTCATAAAGAAGTCATATGCCTTATCAGGTCTGTTGCACTTGCATGCTAACAATGCATACATACATGCGCTAAGAGAAGAACCATGTTCAGTTCTTGTCTCATAATATTCCAAATTCTTTAACATTGTATCTAAGTCAAATTCCTTTGAGAACATATTAAGCCATGTAACAACATCTGCCTGTTTGATTACCTGGGTATGGCTGGCTACACCATATGCACCGCCCCAATATTCTTTAGGGTCTAATAATCTGCTTCTTACTTCATCAATGCTTGCATCTTCTAAATCAAAATATCCGTCAAACTGTGGTATAACACCACTTTCGTTTGGCTGAGGGATAAATAAATTCTCTGCAGCATCAGTAAATTTATTTTTCAGGTCATCTAAATCATACTGACTTAAGATTTCCTGCTCTTCTTCTGATAATTCATCCTTTAAATTAATAACGTTTACAGCTTCTTCAAAGGTATATTTTGCCATTCTGTTTGTGTAACCATTATTATTTACTCTCTCATGATATTCATCAGGTCCGATTACATCATGTATCTCATAGTAGTCCCTGACAGCTCTCTTAAGTAAAAGGCTGTAGTAGAACAATGCACATTCAATAATTGTATGAGCACCACCTTCTGATAAAATAGATGTATCTCCTGTTGTCTTTAAGTATTTTCCAATACCGTAAACAACTGCTGATGAAATATGCACCTGCTTATCCTTGAAAAATGTTCTCATAGGACGCTTTGTAAATACATCTACAACATTGTAATCAGAACATGCGTCAAATCCGCCTTCCTGACTTTCCCATGCATAAAAGGCACCATCTAAGCCATAGCTCTTTGCCTTTTCCTTTGCACCGCTAAGAGAATCTATTCTGTACTTCATAAGGCTCTTTGCAACCTTAGGCTCTGTCATAAGGAAGAAATCCAAAATAAACATTTCCGTATCCCAGAAAACAGCTCCCTTATATGTCTGTCCTGAAAGTCCTCTTGCAGCTATCGAAAGGCTGTCAGTGTGTCTTGGAGCTATACAATGTAAATGATAAAGTGAATAATTAAGAGCTTCCATTGCCTTATCATCACCTTCTACAATTACCTGTGAGTTTTCCCAAAGACTGTTCCATTTATCCTTGTGCTTCTCTATGGCATCTTCATAACCGTTTCTTAAAGCTACAGTCACTTCTTTTGATGCTTCCTCAACACAATTTTCGCAATCCTTACTTGTATATACTCCAAAGAAACGCTCTATAACATATTCTTTGTTAATATCTGTTACAAAATTAATGCTCTTAAGAACCTTCTTATCATGAACATTAATCTTCTTTTCGCAAGGGAAACTTGTCTTATCTCCACCACATACAGCTACTTTATATCCTTTTTCGTGAGTTGTTCCAATAATGCCGATAACATCATTTTCGATATATTCAAGTTTGTCATAATGTGGTCCGTTGATATCCCACACATCACCGTCTATACCATACACAACTTCTACATCAGCATGAAAATCAGCAGTAACCTTAAACTTCATTACACCTAAATGTACATCACTCATGCTGACAAATCTTTCGATGTCAAAGGTGATTTTTCCTCTTGCCGTATCCCATTCTGAATGTCTGGTGAAAATACCATTTCTGTAATCAAGTTCTGTGTAATGAACTTCCGGATTAACATCAGGTAATTTTAAAACTTCACCGTCAACAACGAGATATGTATAAAAACCATTTGGAGCGTTAAGAGGCTCCCTCCAGCCATCTCCCACCTTATCATAAATACCGGCAAGGTTGATGGCTGCGAGATTTTCCTTACCATATTCAGCAAGGGTTCCTCTTACTCCCATATATCCATTACCTATTAAAAACTTATTTCCCAGGTACGATATTTTTTCTTTGTCAAATCCTTCTTCTTTTAATTTCCAATCAATCATTTTATTCTACTTCACACTTATAGCCTTCGCTATTTATTTCAACATCTTTGCCATATACATTAAGTTCAACAACGCCGTCGCCCTTTGTCTTAATGTATACATTTTCCTTGTCTACCTTAATTTCAATTACAACACCCTTGTAGCTGATGTTAAATGAATATCCGCCCCAGTTCTTTGGAATTGATGGTGCAACGCTTAACTTTTCGCCGTCACTTCTAAGTCCACCGAAACCGTATACAATATTCATCCATGCTGCCGCAATACTTGTTGTATGGATTCCCTGATTTGTGTTTCTGTTGTAGTTGTCTAAATCTAATCTTGTTGCAAATCCAAAGAAATCATATGCCTCATCATCCTTCTTAAGCTGTGACGCCAAAATTGAATGTACTGAAGGTGATAATGAGCTTTCATGTATACAACATGGTTCATAATACTCATAGTTTGCCTTTAACTGTTCCTGTGAGAACTTTGAAATAAACAACAACATAAACATTAATACGTCAGGCTGTTTAATCATATCATTTCTGTAAATTCTATCATATGACCAGTTGTCATATAATGGGAAGTCACTAATTGGAATTGAATCAACATCTAAGTGTGGTAATTTAAAGAAACCATCATGCTGTTCAAACAATTTTGTTTTATCATCATAAAGCAAAATCATATTATCCTTAATGTTCTTCCATGTATCCATTTCGCTTTCATCAAAAGCTACCTTCTCAGCAACCTTCTTGTAAGCATCCGGATCTTCTGACTTGATTTCATTTATTTTGTCAAGAGTGTATTCCAATGTGAATTTTGCCATATAGTTTGTGTATGAGTTGTTATGTACCATCATTTGGAATTCATCAGGTCCCATTACACAATAGTAACCATATTTCCCTTCTCTGTTGAAATCACCTCTTGTAGCAAGCATTCTTGAGATTTCAATGAGCATTTCAAGTCCGTATTTCTTAAGGAAATCCTTGTCATCAAACATCTTTTCATAGAACCATACACCGTAAGCTACTGCTGTAGATGCCTGAAGCTGTAAGCTTGCATGCTGCCATAAATTACAGCACTCTCTACCACTAATAGTAGCGATTGGATAGAAAGCTCCCTTACAATCAAGAACTTCTGCTCTCTTTCTTGCTTCATCCAAAGTTTTATAACGGAAATAAAGTAAGTTTCTTGCTGCTTCCTGATTGTTGAATATAAAGAATGGCAAACAATATGTTTCTGTATCCCAGAAAGCATTACCATTATAAGCTTCACCTGTTAAGCCTTTTGCTCCAATATTAGTACCTTCCACTGCACCATGATATGTCTGATACATCTGGAAAATACAGAAACGGATACCCTGCTGATTTTCAAGGTCATTTGCTATAGTTATATCTGAACTATCCCATACCTTTTTCCACCAGTCAATATTTTCTTTTTCTAACTTGTCATACAATGTGCATGCAGTTTCTGTTTCAGATTTTACAGCCTCAACTTCTTTATCATATCCAGCCAAATCTCCGTCATCTCTTAATGTGACATTATTTGTAACCTTAGTAAGAACATAATCCTTACCATCCTCAAGATTAGCTTTTAACTTAACTGCGACAATTTTCTCTTCGTTAACTTCTTCAAGGCTTTCATATTCTGCATTAACTTTGCAGCTTGAATATACCTTTAATTTGGTATTGATAGTAGTTCCGTCAATACCCATAAAAATATCTTCGCCCTTTTCTATTGTTCCAGGCTTGCAATCCCATAAATTCTTTCTTTCATTTCTATGTATCTGTGAGAAATCAAGACCTGATGTTATATATATTTCTCCACTAAATCCAATTGGTTTAATAGTAATTTTCTGTGTTGTTCTCTTAACCTGAGTCATTGAAACAAATCTTTCAAATTTAACTGCAAGTCTCTTTCCTGATTTTGTTTTCCAAACAAAGCTTCTTGTAAGAATGCCTGTCTTCATATCAATTTCCCTAACAAAATCTTCAAATTCTGATGTGGCTAAATCTAACTGTTCCCCATCAATTTCAATTCTTGTATATAACCAGTCTACTGAGTTTACCATAAATTCAGTAAAATCTGCTATTCCCTTATAATGACCATATTCAGGTTTTGTCATTTCATATATTCCGTTGAAATAACTTCCAATAAGTTTGCTTCCTGAATATCCTTCATCAAAATATCCTCTTGCTCCTAAGTATTCATTTCCAAGAGAAAATATAGATTCTGAAACTTCTCCGTAATCCGGATTGAATCCTTCTTCAATTACTTTCCATTCGTCTGCTTTAAAATATTTATCTGCTACTTTTGCCATAATTCCACTCCATTTTTTCTTTAAATACAGTTATAGTCTGCTAGTCGGCATAAAGGAGGAAATGCCGACAGCACACTATATATATTCTAACCTTTGACAGCACCGCCAGCGGCACCATCTGTAATTTGCTTCTGGAACAACAAGAAGATAATTGTCGGAGGAATAATTGAGAAGAATATTGCTCTGATCATATCTATCTGTGTTGTATGAGCTGCTGAGTAAGCGTAAAGCTTAACCATAACCGTTTCATTTCCTGAACCGTTAAGTACTAAATATGGTAACAGGAAGTCTGACCATGCAGCTGTTACTGAGAAGATTATTATAACCATAATAATCGGTTTTGATAAAGGTAACACAATCTTATAGAAAATCTGGAATATATTACATCCGTCAATCTTTGCTGCCTCTATCAGTTCTTTTGGCAGTCCTTCAAAGAATTCCTTGAAAAGAACTACCCAAAAGGCATTTGCGCCATATGAAAGCCAAAGTGGAATAAATGTTCCTGTAAGGCCTAATCTGTTAATGTTTACGAATAAAGCTACGATACTTGTTGTTGTAGGAATAAGAAGACTCCACATTACAAGTCCGTTAATAACTTTATGTCCCTTTGGTTTAAGGATAGCAAGTGCATATGCTAACAATCCGTTAAAGAAGATTGCGCATAAAACACATCCAACTACCATGATAAGTGAGTTTTTGTAGTATACTGCAAAGTTTAACTTATCCCATGTATACTTAAATCCGCTAAAATCAAAAACTTTAGGGAACAGTGTTGCCTCTGTAGTAAATTCTTTAATATCCTTAAAACCCGAAACCATTACCCAGAACGCCGGATAAATAGCTATTACTGAGAATATTAAACATACTAAAACTATAAGAAGGCAAATAATCTTAACTCTTTTTGACTTAACATCGAAGCCTCTGATAGCTCCGTCTGTTTTGTCCATATATTTCTTAAAAAACATTACCGCACCTCCTACTCATCTTTTGATTTTGTAAGTTTCATATATAATCCACTTAACAAAATAAGAACTACACAAATAATAACTGAAAGTGCTGCTGCCTTTGGATAATCGTACTTAGTAAATGCATACTTATATACTAAAAGCATAATGGACAAACTTGCATTGTTTGGTCCACCGTTGGTCAATACTAACGGCTCGTACAATATCTGGAACACTGATATTACCTGAAGAATCAACATTGTTCTTCCAAGATTTAATATGCAAGGAACTGTAATATGGAAAATTCTTCTCCAAATTCCTGCTCCGTCAATTGCTGCTGCTTCATAATATTCAGGATTGATTCCACTAATACCCGCCATGTAAATAAGTGCTGTAGAACCTGCTCCCTTCCATGTTAATGCAATTACGATAAGTGGAATAGTTAATGCCGCGTTGTTCAACCACACACTTGGTGCTATACCACACTTTCCTAACAATATATTCAGAACACCAGTAGGACCCGGTTTGAAGAAATAAACCCAAAGAAGTGATACAGCCATACCCGGAACCATGTTCGGGAAGTATACTGCAAATCTGAAAAAGCTCTTTCCTCTTATTGTCTCACTGATGAATATAGCCAAAATAATTGGTACTACAAATCCGATGACTAATGACCATCCGATGTACTTGAATGTATTAGCAAATGCAGCATTAAAACTTACATCATTAAATACATCAATATAGTTTTGTAACCCTACAAATTCCTGTATTTCTACTCCTCTCGCTGAATGTAGCGATAATCTTATACTTTCAATCAATGGTTCCCATACAAAGAATGTGAAAAGGACAAGTGTTGGAATCATAATGAGCCAACCCATTATATCTGATTTTCCAAATTTCTTTTTCGGAACCGCATAACCCTTATTACTTCTCTTTTTGCTCAATGAAAAACCCCTCCTAAAATAAGTTTATTACACTACGGGACGGGGTACGCCCTTCGTCTATTTTTAGTAAAGGGGCTGTCGCACTAGCGATT